>JABBBH010000066.1 GCA_018607525.1 SAR92 clade bacterium | reverse complement strand
CCTTCTGGTGGTCTCGCAATTCACTCTTGCCGCAGATACTAAAAAAGGCATGCGTCCCAGCTTCTCCTCAGCCGCACCCCCTGAGCCGGCAGAGGCACTTTATGATTACTTTTTAAAGCAAGCCCAAATAGAGTGCCAAGGTAGGGTCGCAAGCGGTGAATTTGGTGCCGATATGCAGGTATCACTCTGTAATGATGGCCCGGTAACGTTTTTATTAAGTAGCCAGTAATTACTTAAACTTATCAACCAAAAGCTGATGGAAGCCCTCAAATCCGCCATTACTCATAATAACCACATGGGTGACTTTATTGGCGGCCTGATTATCGACAATGGTTTTTTCAACCTGATTAATTAAATCTTCGATATCCATGCTAACTGAAGCAGTGGAAAGAGTTTGCTCAGCTACTTGGGAAAGATCCCAATCTACACTGGCATTTTGATACCAAAAAACTCTATCCGCCATCTCAACCGATGAACCTAATACCTGCTGATGAATACCTAATCTCATGGTCGCTGATCTTGGCTCTACTACCGCCAATATTTGAGCATCCCCAACTTTTGCTCTTAATCCATCAAGAGTGGTTTTAATCGCTGTAGGATGATGTGCAAAATCATCGTAAATGGTTAATTGCTGGTCGCTATAAATAGCTTCCATTCGCCGCTTGATGCCAACAAATTCAGACAGTGCTTGGCAGGCCTGCTGAACGCTGACCCCCACCTGACAGGCGGCAACCGTAGCGGCCATTGCGTTACATACATTATGCAGCCCTAGTTGATTCCAATTAACAGCGCCGCGCTCGCCTGTCGCATTGTTCACCAGTGTAAATTGAGAACCATCATCGGCCATAAGCTGGTACTGCCAATCGGCCTGATTGGAGCCAAAGGTTTGCTTTTGGCTCCAACAACCCTGCTCAATAACCGCAGAAACTGCAGAATTATCCACGGGATAAATTATCGAGCCACTACTAGGAATAGTGCGGACACAGTGATGGAACTGACGCTGAATAGCCGCTAGATCGTCAAAAATATCGGCATGATCAAATTCTAGATTATTAATAACCAGGCTATTGCTGTGGTAATGAACAAACTTAGAGCGCTTATCAAAAAAAGCGGTGTCATATTCATCAGCCTCAATAACAAAGTATTGATTACCATCAGGTGCTGTTGCCCCAAGTTTTGCGGAAACGCCAAAGTCTTGCGGTACACCCCCAATCAAATAGCCCGTTTGATAATTGGCATAATCGAGAATTTTAGCCAGCATACTGGTTGTGGATGTTTTGCCATGAGTGCCGGCAATCGAAATAACATGCCGGTCTTTTAAAATATTGTCGCCTAACCATTGGGGGCCAGAGGTAAATGGTAATTTTTGCTCGAGCATATATTCTACGCAGGGGTTACCACGAGACAGTGCATTACCCACCACAATGAGGTCTGGTGCAGGCTGCAACTGGGCAGGATCAAAACCCTGTATTAGCTCAATGCCTGATTTCTCAAGCTGGGTGCTCATGGGAGGATAAACATTGGCATCACAGCCAGACACCTGATGGCCTGCTGATTTAGCCAATTGGGCCAAACTGCCCATAAATGTCCCGCAGATACCTAAAAAATGCAGATGCATATTCTATCCAATATAAGTCAAAACTCTATTAGAACAATAAATTAACCACTAGGATAGTGTCCATTGCTCGCAGCGTTTGGCAATTAACTTATTTTGTAATTCTGCATATGCGGGAATTCCATTCTTAAAGGGTGGGTAATCCTCACCATTAATAAGCGGCAATAAATAATCCCGTGCCTTTTGGGTAATCCCAAAGCCGTTTTCACTAATAAATGATTTCGGCATAGGTTTTTCCTGATTGGCCACCCTATCTAAGGCCACTTCACCCAAAGTCCAGCTGTAGTTTTCACTCTTGGTCCGCTGAATACTGATCATAATGGCATTTTTTCCCTCTAGGGCTTTTTCCACCGCAATATGACCCACAGCATAGGCCTGCTCAACATCGGTTTTAGAGGCTAGGTGTCGCGCTGAACGCTGCAAATAATCCGCCACGGCATAATGGTATTTATAACCTAGAGTATTCTTGATCATACTGCACAACGCAGGGGCCACACCGCCAAGTTGTTTATGTCCAAAGGCATCTTCCACCAACGAACCTGACAAAAGCCCCCCGTCCGCATAGGTCACGCCCTCAGATGCTACCACCACGCAGTAGCCACTGGACTCAACGGTTTTTTTAACCTGATCAATAAATCGATCGCGCTCAAAAGCCACCTCAGGAAACAAAATCATATGCGGCGGCTGATCCAATTTCTGCGCAGCGAGACCACTGGCTGCGGCAATCCAACCCGCATGCCTACCCATCACTTCAAGAATAAAAACTTTGGTTGAGGTAGCCGACATAGCGGCAATATCCAAACCAGCCTCTAGGGTCGATGTGGCAACATACTTAGCCACAGAGCCAAAGCCCGGTGAGCAATCGGTAAAGGGTAGATCGTTATCAATGGTTTTAGGGATATGAATCGCTTGAATAGGGTAGCCCATGGTTTTTGAAATCTGTGATACCTTTAGGCATGTATCTGCTGAATCACCCCCGCCATTATAAAAAAAGTACCCTATATTATGCGCCTTAAAAACATCGATTAAACGCTCGTACTCCAGAGGGTTTTCGTTAATATTTTTCATTTTGTAGCGACAGGAACCAAAGGCCCCGCCTGGTATATAACGCAGATCCGAGATTACTTGGTCAGACTCTTCATTGGTATCGATAAGCTCTTCTTTCAGAGCGCCGATAATACCATTTTGACCCGCATACAGCGTGCCAATTTTGTCACTATATTTCCTGCAAGCCTCAATTACACCGCAGGCAGAGGCATTAATAACCGATGTAACACCCCCAGATTGCGCATAGAATGCATTTTTAATTGCCATATAATTTAACCCTCCTTTTGATTTTTACTTTGATAAACCCTGCTACTCTAAGTGTAGATTAGTCATAGACTGACTTTTAAGCTTTCACCTTAGCAACTATAGCTTCATAATGTGCACCTGAACTTTTAATAAGGATAACTCTGGCATGACCCAAGCTTTGCTAGTGTTTTACCAGCGAATAATTATCGATCGCCCCTGGCAGGCCATCGCCTTTGTTTTGGCCGTCACACTATTGATGGGCATGGGTTTACCTAATTTTAAATTAGATGCCTCTGCAGACTCTTTAACCTTGGAATATGATGAAGATCTCAATTTTTTTCGCGAGGTATCTAAACGCTACGGTAGTGATAATTTTTTAATTGTTACCTTTTCACCCAAGTTCGGCGAGCTTCTAGATGACAAAAACCTAGAAACCCTTAGCTCTATTTCAAAAAATCTAAATAATATTAAAGGGGTAGATTCCACGCTATCGCTCCTTGATGCCCCACTGCTATACAGCCCAAAAATTACTGTAGGTGATTTAGAAAACCCACTCAATACAGTGCTATCTGAGGGGGTTGATAAGCAGCTAGCAAAGCAAGAATTCCTAACTAGCCCTATCTATAAAGATATGTTGCTCAGTGCTGACGGCAAGACCACCGGTATTATTGCTAAATTAAGTCTCGACTCGCAGTATTTAGAGTTAGTGAGCCAGCGCGATAATCTCCGATTAATTCGCGATACAGAAGGTCTCAACAGCCAACAACAGCTGGTGTTAGCGTCAATTAGTCAGGAATTCCTTGATTACCGCACAGCTAAGGCCGCAGAGGATCATCGGCGCGTCGCCGAGGTTCGCAATCTAATGGATCAGTATCGTGATCAGGCAACCATCTATCTCGGGGGTCCAGATATGATCACCGCGGATATGGTGGACTTTATCAAAAGTGACCTTGCTGTTTTTGGCATTGGTATTCTAGTGTTCATGATCGCCACACTGAGCTTTATTTTTCGCTCAATACGCTGGGTTATTTTACCTGTAGCAACCTGCGCCCTGTGTCTCATGATTGTGCTTGGATTACTCAGTTGGTTAGATTGGCGGCTGACTGTTATTTCATCAAACTTTGTATCACTTTTGTTAATCATTACCCTAGCACTAACCATCCACCTAATCGTCCGCTATCGAGAGCTTTTTGCCACCAAGCCAAAAGCTGAGCAGCGCATGCTTGTCACAGAGACCGTTCAGTCGATGGCTAAGCCCTGCCTATACACAGTGCTTACAACCATCGTCGCCTTTAGCTCTCTCGTGGTGAGTAATATTCGCCCTGTGATTGATTTTGGCTGGATGATGACTCTGGGAATTATTATCGCCCTAGGCGTTTCATTTATTATCTTGCCTGCGGGCATGATGATCCTTGGCAAGGATAAAAATACCGCCAAAAAAGACCGCAGCGGTGTCATTACTGCGCAATTTGCCCAGTTTACCCAGCAGCGTGGCTCCCTTGTTTTACTATTTGCCCTAGCGCTAGCATTGCTGTCCGCTCTAGGGATTTCACGCCTTGAAGTCGACAATCGTTTTATTGATTACTTTAAGAGTGATACTGAAATTTATCGCGGTATGGAAGTTATAGATACAGCCCTGGGTGGCACCACACCACTGGATATTATCTTGCAGGCTCCTGCTTACGCTCCACCTGTCGTCATTATTAATGAAAACGATGCTGATTTTGACGACTACGAGGGCCTTGATGAGTATGAGGATTTTGATGAATACGAAGATCTTGATGAGTATGAGGGTTTTGAAACTGAGATTTCGTCCAGCTCAAATCAAGAAAGCTATTGGTTTTCATCAACCGGATTAGCGGAACTGGCAAAATTAACCCAATACCTTGATGCTCAGCCAGAGATTGGCAAAGTAAGCTCGCTGGTTCAGCTCGACCAGGTAGCCGCCGATCTTATGGGGCATAAACTCAATGACTTTGAAATTGCATTTATGCGACAAAGCCTAAGCCCAGAGATCTATCAGCAACTAGTAGCACCTTATCTAATTGAAGAGCTTGATGAGACGCGCATTCAATTAAGAGCTATGGAAACCGCTGGGCTAAAACGCGCTGAATTACTCGCTAAAATTAAACAATTTGCAATTAATGAAGTCGGTATCGCAGAAGAGAATATTCGTTTTACCGGCCTATTAGTGCTTTATAACAATATGCTTCAAAGTCTATTTAAATCACAGATAATGACTATAGGCGCAGTATTTATTGGCATTATGCTAATGTTTTTAGTGCTATTTAGATCACTTAAACTTTCGTTTATCGCTGTTATTCCTAATTTTCTTGCCGCCGCCGTGGTATTGGGTGGGATGGGTTTACTGAAGATACCTCTCGATATGATGACTATCACCATTGCCGCAATTACTGTGGGGATTGGTGTGGATCACAGCATCCACTATATCACTCGATTTAAACGCGAATTTTCGAAAGATGGCGACTACATCGCCACCATGCATCGTGCTCATAATAGTATCGGGCAGGCGCTGTTTTATACCGCAATAACTATTATTATTGGGTTTTCCGTTTTAACCCTTTCTAATTTTATTCCTTCCATCTACTTTGGATTACTGACCAGCGTAGCAATGATTGCCGCGCTTCTGGGATCGATGACACTGTTGCCAAAGTTAATTCTTATGATCAAACCACTAGGGAAATAATCGACAACCCGCTATGGCACTAGTTACCTTACAAGATATCTATTTAAGCTACGGACAACCTGCTCTTATTGATGGCATAAGTCTGTCAATTGAGCGTGGTGAACGCGTCTGTCTTATCGGTCGCAATGGCGCCGGAAAATCCACATTACTAAATATTTTAACGGGGAAAATTATCCCTGATGATGGACTAGTAAAAACCACTGATGGCGTCAAAATAGCCCAGTTAGAACAGGCTGTACCCACAGATACTCAGGGAAGCGTTTACGAGGTAATCGCCAACGGCCTTGGCAAGGAGGGCGCATTAGCTCAAAGCTATTACCGACTGAGTGCAGAAGTAGCCACTCAGCCAACCAAGAAAAATATGGCGGAACTCGAGGCCTGTCAGGAAGAGCTTGACCAGGTAGGTGGCTGGGATGTGAACTCAAGAGTCGATGCGATTATCACCAAGATGGGACTTAATGCTAACACTGATATTGCCGATCTTTCTGGTGGCTACAAGCGACGGGTGCTATTGGCTCGCGCGCTGGTTAGCGACCCAGATTTACTTATTCTCGATGAGCCTACCAACCACTTAGACATTGAGGCTATACAGTGGCTTGAGTCCTTTCTTAAGAAGTGGGAAGCTGCGCTATTATTTATAAGCCATGACCGCGAGTTTATGGATAATCTGGCTACCCGATTTATTGAAATAGATCGCGGCAAAGTGATGGAATTTAACTGTAATTACAACACTTACCTCAAGCGCAAAAAAGATATGCTTGAAACTGAAGATAAGCATAATGCGCTATTTGATAAGCGGCTTTCACAGGAAGAGGCATGGATTCGAGAGGGCATTAAAGCTCGCCGAACCCGCAATGAGGGACGCGTGCGTGCACTTGAAGCTATGCGAGTTGAACTTTCAGAGCGACGCAAGCATCAGGGCAAAGCCAAGCTCAACGTTGTGCAGGCAGAAAAATCGGGGAAAATCGTAGTTGAAGCCAGAGATATTAATTTTGTATTCGAGGGCGACCCAGAGCAAAAAGCCGTTGTAAAAGGCTTTTCCACATTGATTCAGCGCGGCGACAAAATTGGCCTTATTGGTGGCAATGGCTCAGGTAAAACCACACTTATAAAATTACTTCAGGGTGAACTTGCACCCAGCACAGGTAAAATTAACATAGGCACCAACCTCAATATTGCCTACTTTGATCAGTACAGAAGCGCTCTGAATGAAGAAAAAACAGTACAGGATAATGTGTCTGGTGGCCGTGACATGATAGACGTTGGCGGTAAATCGCGACACGTTGTCAGCTATTTACGTGATTTTCTATTTGCGCCAGAGCGCTGTCGTCAACCGGTTAAAGTACTCTCTGGCGGAGAGCGTAATCGCCTGCTTTTGGCTAAGCTATTCACCCAGCCATCCAACATGCTAATTCTTGATGAGCCGACCAATGATCTAGATATTGACACCCTAGATCTATTGGAGGAGCTACTCATTGACTACAAGGGTACTATTATCCTAGTTAGTCACGATCGTGCCTTTATTAACAATGTAGTCACCAGCACCCTAGCCTTCGAGGGCAATGGTGCATTCAACAGCTATGTGGGCGGCTATAACGATTGGTTGCGCCAGCGCACTCAGCAATTAAACCAGAGCAGTAAGCCGAAAAAAACTGATACCCGAAATAAGAAAAAAACCGCTAAAATGTCCTATAAGGATCAGCGTGAATTAGACGCATTACCAGGCCAAATCGAAAAGCTTGAAATAGACATTGCCGAGATCTCACAGCTAATGAGTGACCCCGACTTCTTTAAAAGCGCACGTGATCAGGTTCAAAAAACAGAAAATCGGCTATCAGAACTGCAAAAAAAGCTAAGCCAATGCTATGAACGCTGGGAAATACTCGAAAATCAGTAATATTTAACGATCGGCATAGCGAAAGCATCCACAACGCTTTAAAATTAACCCTATATTCATTCTGTGCGTAAAAAGATTATGAGCTCCAAAAAATCACCAAAAGTATTAATTATTGTCGACGGATTTGGCTACAGTGATAGCGGGAAATACAACGCGATCTCTGCTGCTAACGCCCCCTACTGGCGTAATTTATGGGAAAACAATCCCAAAACATTAATTAGCACCTCAGGTTTGGCCGTGGGATTACCCGAAGGACAGATGGGCAACTCGGAAGTTGGCCACATGACATTAGGCGCTGGACGCGTGGTGTATCAAAACTTTACGCGCATCAATAAAGCGATTGCCGACGGCAACTTCTTCACTAATCCCGTATTTTGCGATGCCATTGATGGCGCTATAGCCAATGATAAAGCTGTTCACATTGTTGGCCTGCTTTCTCCGGGCGGAGTTCACAGCCATGAAGACCATATCAATGCCATGCTTGAAATGGCCGTTCAACGCGGCGCCAATAAAGTTTATATTCATGCCTCTCTTGATGGCCGCGACTGCCCGCCGCGAAGTGCTAAGCCCTCATTAGAAAAAACACAGGCCCTGTGCGAAAAGCTAGGCACAGGTAAAATAGCCACCATAATTGGCCGTTTCTTCTCTATGGACCGTGACAATCGCTGGGATCGAGTTGAACAGGCCTATCGTCTAATGATCGAAGGTCATGCCAGCCATACAGCCGCCACTGCTGTGGAAGGCTTAGAAGCTGCCTACAGTCGCGATGAAAATGACGAATTTGTTCAAGCAACGGCAATTATTGCGCCAGGAGAAACCGCTATCGCCATTGAAGACGGCGATGCCATCATTTCTATGAACTTTCGCCCTGACCGCGCCCGTGAAATCACCCACGCCTTGGTTGACGAACAGTTTGACGGTTTCGAGCGACACAAAGTGGTCAACTTATCCAGCTTTGTTATGACCACTGAGTATGAAGCTACACTGGACTTACCCTGCGCCTACCCGCCAGAAAAGTTGGTAAATTCACTTGGGGAATTTCTCTCCAACCAAGGCAAACAGCAATTACGTATTGCCGAAACTGAGAAATACGCCCATGTGACGTTTTTCTTTAGTGGGGGTCGCGAAGCCCTCTATGACGGCGAAGAACGTACACTTATTCCATCGCCAGATGTAGAAACCTATGATCAAAAGCCAGAAATGAGCGCCTTTGAGGTAACAGAAAAACTGGTTGAAGCTATTGATTCTGGGCGTTTTGATACCATTATCTGTAACTATGCCAATTGCGATCAAGTGGGTCATACCGGCAACTTTGATGCCTCTGTTAAAGCCGTTGAAACTATAGATACCTGCCTTCAGCGAGTTATAGAAGCTGCGGCAAAGCAGGACGGAGAGGTACTCATTACCGCCGACCATGGCAATGTTGAAGAGATGTTCGACGAGGTTAGCAATCAGCCCCATACTCAACATACCACATTACCAGTCCCGCTAGTTTATGCAGGACCACGTCAGATTTCTCTTGATTCTGGTGGCTCTCTAGCTGATATAGCGCCAACTATTTTGGATATGATGGGGCTAGAAAAGCCCGCCGAAATGTCTGGCCGATCACTTATTATCTAATGCACAAGCTTGCTTCAGATAGGCTATTAGCATCTCGCATACCTATCTGGAGTGTTCTGCTTGCGACTTTTATTTGCCTGGGATTTAGCCTTGGCGCCTCGGCTGATAATCATCAGAAAAAAGAACTTAAACAGCTAAAAACCAGCATCTCTAGCCTTGAGAAAAAATTGCGCAACCAGCGCAAAGAAAAAAACTCTCTGCAGCAGCAGCTTGAAACAATCGAACGAGACATTAGAGATCTCAATAAAAAAAATCGTAATATTGGCAAAAAAATAACGGAAAATGAGCGCAATTTATCGCTACTCACAAGTAAGAAAAACAATCTTGAACAGCGAATCGAAAACCAACGCTCGACAATTGCCAAACAAATACAAGCGGCCTATAAAACAGGTAATGAAGAACCGGTAAAATTACTACTCAACCAAGAAAATCCTGAACAGCTATCCAGAATACTGAAATATTATGACTACCTTTTAGAGGCTCGATCTAAGAAAATCGATCAGTTCACTGCGGATATTGAAAGCTTAAAAATAACCCTTTCGAAGATTCAATCCATTAAACAATCGCTGGCTGGCTCAAGAAAAGAGCTAGAGCAAGACAAGCAGAAACTTGCGGGCAACCTGAGCAAGCGCAAAACAACACTCAAAAAACTAAGCAAGTCGCTGCTATCTAATAATAATCAACTCAATCAATACAAGAAACAACGGGATGAACTCGAAACCGTCATCCAGACAGTCGAAAAAGCGGCTAAAGCCATTGCTCCCGCGCAAGATTATCCCTCTTTTGTACTGAGCAAGGGTAAACTTAATTGGCCAGTGCGCGGTAAATTAACCGCCAGCTATGGAAGTAAACGCAGTGAATATTTACGCTGGCAAGGCTGTCTTGTTAGCGCTAAAGAGGGCGCTAATATTCAATCGGTACACCATGGACGTGTGGTTTTTTCCGACTATCTAAGAGGGTTTGGTTTATTGGTAATCATTGACCATGGCGACGGTTATATGACGCTTTATGCCCATAACAATGAATTACTAAGAGAAACAGGTGACTGGGTTCAAAGTGGAGAAATTGTCGCGCGCGCAGGTAATACAGGCGGCTTAACCCATACTGCACTATACTTTGAGGTACGAGAGAATGGTAAGCCCGTGAATCCTAGAATTTGGCTGAGTAAACGCTAACGGAACCCTAAGCGTATAATGACTATGAAGTTACCCAATAAAATCCATACCGCTTTTTTTGCAATTATCTTATGTCTCTGCTCTGTCAGTGGGCTGGCCAACATCGATACGCCAGAAAATGCCAACGAGGAACAGCTATTTTCGGCGGTATTAGATAAGGTGCGCGCAGAATATGTAGAGGTGCCCTCAGATACCCAGCTAGCCGAAAGTTCTATCGAAGATCTGCTTAACAATTTGGATCCTCATTCCACCTATCTCGATAAAGATGATTATGAAGCGCTGCAGGGGAAAACATCCGGCGATCCTGGCGGCTTGGGGATTGATATCAATATTAATCAGGGTGCAGTGGAAGTTATTGCAACCCTCGACGGCAGCCCAGCAAGGAAAGCCGGCATTCAGACGGGCGATAAGATTACTTCCATTGACTACCAACCAACCACAGATATGGCCTTAGACGAGGTCATACAAACATTGCGTGGGGCACAGGGATCAGAGATTGTTCTGGGCGTTGTTAGAGACCCGTTACAACATCTAGAATTTAATCTTCAGCGTGAGGAACCGGCAAAGAGTTCGGTGCGCAGCCTAATACTTGATGAGGGTATAGGCTATATCCGTATCTCAACCTTTCAGGCCGAAACCAGCCAAGAATTTATTTCTGCTATCAATAAATTGCAAGACGAAGAACCTCTTGAAGGCCTAGTATTAGACCTTAGAAATAACCCTGGGGGCCTAATGCCGGTGTCAGTTGAAGTGGCTGATAGCCTAATTGATCAGGGTCTTTTATTGTATACCGAGGGTCGTAAACCCAGAGCGAATCAGCAATACTATGCCACCTATGGCGACCTAATTAATGGCGCTCCGATAGTGGTACTGATAAATGGCGGTAGCGCCTCAGCCTCAGAAATAGTCGCAGGCGCACTTCAGGATCAAGAGCGCGCAACCATCATAGGCACACAAAGTTTTGGTAAAGGCTCGGTGCAGTCGGTTATTCCCCTCGGCGATGGACGAGGTATAAAATTAACCACGGCGCATTATTTAACTCCAAGTGGGCGATTTATCCATGGGCAGGGAATTGAGCCGGATATTATTATCGAGCAAGTAGAGCAACAACCTGGCAGTAACGACAACCAAATAACTCGCGCCGTGCAGCTATTAAAAAAATCTTAATATTTTGTTCTTTACTCTGCTTTTAAGCGATCCACTTTTTGGAATCCACGGGGCAGTTTATGCCCGCGGCGTCCGCGCTCACCCCGATAATGCTCTAAGTCTTTAGACTTCATCACCAGATAACGCTTACCCGAGTGAACCACCAGAGAACCGCCCTCTGGAATCACTGCAAAGTCGACCACAAACTCTTCACGAGCCTGTAATCTGGAGCTCGGAACATTAATAATTTTATTACCCTTACCTCTGGATAACTCAGGTAAATCACTCAGCGGGAAGGCAAGAAGTCTACCCTCATTACTGACTGCCGCAATCAGCAGGTTCTCGTCGGAAACTAATTTGGGACTCAGTATTTTTCCGCCTTTTGGAATGGATACCACGGCTTTACCGGCTTTATTCTTGGTAAATAGATCGCCAATTTTAGCCACAAAGCCATAACCCGCATCTGTACCTAACAGAATCTTTTGTGAATCATCGCCCATTACCAAATGCGTGAATAACGAACCTGAGGGTGGGTTGAGCCTACCCGTAGCCGGTTCTCCCTGACCTCGCGCCGAGGGCAATGTATGGGCCGAGAGCGCATAAAACCGACCGGTAGTGTCTTGAAGGAATACATTCTGGTTACTACGACCCAGAGCGGAGGATAGGAATTTATCCCCTGCCTTATAGTTTAAGCTAGTAGGGTCAATATCATGGCCCTTGGCGGCTCTAAGCCAACCCTTATCCGATAGCACAACGGTCACAGGCTCTGCGGTCAGCAAATCTTTCTCGCTAAAGGCCTGAGCTTCAGTGCGCTCTGTTAATGCTGAGCGACGCTCATCACCGTATTCATCGGCACTGGCTTTTAGCTCTTTCTTGACCAGGGTTTTGAGTCGAGCATCAGAACTTAATAACAGTTCTAGTTCAGCTTTTTCTTTAGCCAGCTCTTCTTGCTCAGCACGAATTCTAACTTCTTCTAAACGCGCCAACTGACGTAATTTAGTATCAAGAATATAGTCTGCTTGCAGGTCGGACAGCCCATATTTTTGCATCAATGCAGGCTTTGGGTGGTCCTCGGTACGAATAATATGAATGACATCATCAATATTCAAAAAGGCAATTAACAAGCCGTCTAATAGGTGCAGCCGCTTTTCAACTTTTTGTAGTCTGTAATCCAAACGGCGGCGAGTTACATCAATTCTAAAGCTTAACCATTCTTTTAAAATACGCTTTAAATTCATTACCGCCGGCTTACCATCGACCCCAATAATATTGAGATTAATTCTGTAGCTACGCTCTAAATCCGTCGTTGCGAATAGATGATCCATTAAAATTGCTAAATCCACGCGATTGGATTTTGGCGTGATCACCAAGCGTGTTGGGTTTTCATGGTCTGATTCGTCGCGAAGATCGGCCACCATAGGCAATTTTTTATTGCGCATCTGGGTAGCAATTTGCTCCAACACCTTGGAACCCGATGATTGAAATGGCAGTGCAGTAACAATCACATCACCATCTTCTTTATTCCATACAGCGCGCATCTTTACCGAGCCGCGACCGGTTTCATAAAATGCCTGAATATCGGCTTTAGGCGTGATAATTTCCGCGTCCGTCGGAAAATCGGGCGCTTTAATAAAGTTCATGAGCTCGGGGATATCCGCCTTGGGGTTATCCAGTAAATGTAAGGTAGCACTAACCACCTCATTGAGATTATGCGGCGGGATATCTGTCGCCATACCCACAGCAATACCGGTTGTACCATTAAGTAAAATACTCGGCACACGGGCGGGTAATATCTCGGGTTCTTCTAGGGAGGCGTCAAAATTGGGGCGCCAGTTACTGGTACCCTGACCTAATTCAGCCAGTAATAATTCTGCATATTTTGAGAGTTTAGATTCGGTATAACGCATTGCGGCGAAAGACTTAGGATCGTCTTGAGAACCCCAGTTGCCCTGACCATCCACTAGCGGATAACGATAGGAAAAAGGCTGCGCCATCAAAACCATAGCTTCATAGGCGGCACTGTCACCATGGGGATGGAATTTACCAATCACATCACCCACAGTTCTGGCTGATTTCTTATATTTAGCCGTGGCTTTTAAGCCTAACTCACTCATGGCGTAAACAATGCGTCGTTGCACTGGCTTAAGACCGTCGCCAATATGCGGCAGGGCGCGATCGAGAATCACATACATTGAATAATCAAGGTATGCCTGCTCGGTGTAGCTACTCAGTGATCGGCTCTCTTGCCCCTGATCATTAAAGGTTACTGTATCGTTCATTACCCTTCCTTTGTCATATTCTGTTTACAGATTGCCGGTATCGGCCAAATTACCCTTGGTTTCTAACCATTGACGTCTGTCTGGCGAGCGCTTTTTTGCCAACAACATATCAAGCACTGAATTAGTATCGTCGCCCGGCTCTAGGGTCAGCTGTACTAGACGTCTTGTATCGGGATCCATAGTGGTCTCTCGTAGCTGAGGTGGATTCATTTCACCCAAACCTTTAAAGCGCTGAACATTCACCTTGCCGCGTTTTCCTTCGGACTCTATTCGATCGAGGATGCTCTGCCTCTCGGCTTCATCAAGCGCGTAATACACCTCTTTACCCACATCAATTCTAAACAGGGGCGGCATGGCCACATACACATGACCACTGGCGACCAGTGGGCGAAAGTGACGTACAAATAGCGCGCAGAGCAGGGTGGCAATATGCAGTCCATCGGAATCCGCATCGGCAAGAATACACACCTTGTGATAACGTAAATCCTCTACAGCCTCTAGCCCGGGGTCCACCCCCAAAGCGACAGAGATATCATGTACCTCTTGAGAACCAAGAATCTCCTGAGATTCCACTTCCCAAGTATTAAGTATCTTGCCACGCAATGGCATGATTGCCTGATTTTCTCGATTGCGCGCCTGCTTAGCAGACCCCCCCGCCGAATCACCCTCAACCAAAAATATTTCACACTGTTCGGGCTCGTCGCTAGAGCAATCCGCTAATTTACCCGGCAGTGCTGGTCCCTGTGTAATCTTTTTGCGCACCACTTTCTTGCTGGCACGCATCCGTCGTTGAGCATGCAAAATACAGAGTTCAGCAAGCCTTTCTGCTTCTTCGGTATGCTGGTTAAGCCATAAACTGAAGGCATCTTTAATCACGCCGGTAATAAATGCCGCGACTTCTCGTGAAGATAAACGATCTTTGGTTTGTCCGGAGAACTGTGGATCCGCCATTTTTGATGACAACACAAAACTACAGCGATCCCAGATATCATCTGGCGTAAGCTTGACACCTCGGGGCAGAAGATTGCGAAATTCACAAAATTCTCGCATGGCTTCTAAAAGGCCGGTACGCAATCCATTAACATGGGTTCCGCCCTGTGGCGTTGGAATTAAATTAACATAACTTTCTTGAACGACTTCGCCGCCATCAGGAAGCCATTGCACCGCCCAGTCCACCGCTTCATTTTCTGCGGAAAATGCACCGATAAAGGGCTCTAGGGGTAATACTTCCCAACCATGCAAGGCATCTGCAATATAATCTTTTAGGCCGTCCTCGTAATACCACTCTAAGCTTTCGCTGGTATTTTCATCATAAAAGCTCATGGTAAGGCCACTGCATAGCACTGCCTTAGCTCTTAACACATGGCGAAGTCTTGAAACGCTAAATTTAACCGAATCAAAATATTCCGGATTAGGCCAGAAACGCAAAATTGTGCCTGTATTACGCTGACCACAGGTATCTATTAGTTTTAAGTCAGAGGTCTTATCGCCGTTGGCAAACTGTATTTGATGAATCTTGCCGCCGCGCTTTACAGTGACATCCAACCGGTCGGATAGGGCGTTAACTACGGATACACCTACACCATGAAGACCGCCAGAAAACTGGTAATTGTTATTAGAGAACTTTCCGCCCGCATGTAATGTAGAAAGAATAACCTCTACCCCAGGCAAACCCTGTTCTGGATGGATATCTACCGGCATACCGCGACCATCGTCACAGACAGACAGTGAGCCATCTTTATGCAGAGTGACATCCACACGGCGCGCATGACCGGCCAAGGCCTCATCAACACTGTTGTCGATAACCTCTTGAGCCAAATGATTAGGGCGACTGGTGTCCGTATACATACCGGGACGTTTCTTGACTGGATCTAGCCCCGTGAGTACTTCAATATCTTCTGCGTTATAGTTGCTCATTATTTAAGAGTACTTTTTCAGTTATTAGTTTTTATGCGCGTTAAGTAAAAATTCCATATTTGCTGGCAAATGTCGCTGATAGTCCACAAAACTATGGTCGCCTCCATCCTCTGTCTCAATATGACAACCCTGATAACGATGCTGTGCCAGACGGTAATCTAATACCTCGTCACCTGTTTGCAATAGCAGCTTATAATTTTGCTTTCGCTCAATTTTCTCTGGATTCAAACTCACATATTCTTCAATATGCTCAGGCTCAAAAATCCAGCGCTCGCCCGTCATAAAGTTCTCGTTTTCTCCCAACCAAGAGTGTAACCCAGAACCTGGGTTGACGGCAGGATTTATCAGCACAGCTGGCAGGTTATATTGCTCTGCTAAACAGGTGGCGAAAAAACCGCCCATCGAACTGCCCACCAAAAAAATTGGTTGAGGAAGATAAGCTTCAACTATCAGTCTAAGCTCACTCATAACATCAGAAGCATAGGGAGAAAGTTGCGGGCAAATAAACTTTATAGCGGGAGTATTTTTGACCATCCATCGCTGAGTTTCAATCGCTTTTTTGGACTGCGGTGAACTATTGAAACCATGCAAATAAAGGAGCATAGACATAGGATTATCAGACAATTGAGTTAGCCAATATTATAGTGCATATACGCCTATTGTCAGCGTCAAATTAACCATGATTATTTGCTTGGGTAATCTACTCGATTAATACCGGTTTCAATATGACCATCTGGCTGTAAATCTAACCATCGATAAGCGGGATTTTTATCAGTAAGAGCAAACTGATCTGAATTTTCTGCAAACTGGAAACAGGTTGATGGCGTCGAGTAAACCTTAATCCCTTGCCAATCAGTTTCATGTTGCTGGTGAATATGGCCGGTTATTACCGCTTTCACATTGCCATTGGCAACTAACAGGCTATGCAGTTTTTGATGATTAGATATTCGGTGCTCATCAAGCCACTGGCTATTCAACGACACTGGACTATGATGCATGGCAACCAACAGATATTTATCTTTTAATCGCTCAAGTTGCTCTTCCAACTGCTGTAACTGTTGGTTTGATATTTTCCCTCCAGCTTGACCTGG
>JABBBH010000049.1:3831-16747 GCA_018607525.1 SAR92 clade bacterium | reverse complement strand
TGCATATCTTGCCTCTTTCTCTGCCAGCTTTTCCTCATCAGTCATATAAAAGTTTTTCCTTACGCCATCCATCACAGAACAACCACCCAAAACACCCAATATTAGACAAACAATCAGTAGCCTTATCATCTTAATCACCCTTTAGTTAATGTGATTTAAGAATAGACTATTGAGGCTTAGGGCTTTAGATATTGCTAGATAGCAGATTGAGACTGAACCGCGTCAACCAGTACTTTGACTTTTTGCGGGTCTATATCTGGCGTAATACCATGACCCAAATTAAACACATGACCTGGCCCCTGACCGAAGGAATTAAGGATAGTACCCACTTCAGCTCTAATTGACTGGTCACTGCCACGTAATACCGAAGGATCCATATTGCCCTGCAAGGCTACTCTATCCCCTACCGTTTGACGAGCCACACCAATATTGGTGGACCAGTCCAGTCCAAGACAGTCACAACCCGTATCAGCCATAGAAGACAGCCACTGACCACCGCCCTTAGTAAACAGAATAACGGGGACCTTGCGACCCTCTGATTCAGTATTTAGCCCTGCGACAATCTTTTGCATGTAGGCTAGAGAAAACTCTCTATAAGCAGCATGGCTTAGCACCCCACCCCAGGTATCAAATATTTGAACCGCTTGAGCGCCACTGGCAATTTGCGCATTAAGATAATCAATCACTGATAAGGCGAGCTTGTCTAATAATTGATGTAGTAGTTCTGGTTGGGTGTAAAGCATGGTTTTGGCACGGGCAAAATCTCTGCTACTTTGACCCTCAATCATATAGGTTGCTAGGGTCCAGGGACTCCCTGAGAAACCTATTAAGGGCACTCGACCATTAAGCTCTCGACGAATAGTGGACACGGCATCAGTCACATAGGTTAAATCGGATGCGGTATTGATAACTTCTAGCTGTTCAATATCTTTTTCTGTGCGCACTGGCTTGCGAAACTTAGGACCTTCGCCCTCAGCAAAGTACAGCCCAAGCCCCATGGCATCGGGAATAGTTAGGATATCGGAGAAAAGAATAGCGGCATCAAGTTCAAAGCGTTCTAGTGGCTGCATGGTCACTTCGCAGGCCAACTCGGTATTTTTACAGAGACTCATAAAGTCGCCAGCCTGAGATCTTGTTGCTCTGTACTCTGGCAAATAGCGCCCAGCTTGGCGCATTATCCAGATAGGCGTGCGGTCTACGGGCTGACGCATTAACGCTCTTAGAAAGCGATCATTTTTAAGCTCTGTCATCGAATACTCAATTAGTCAAAGTTGCAGTTAAACATCCAGATAATCAAGAATGCCTTCAGCAGCCTGACGACCCTCAAATACTGCAGTTACCACCAAATCTGAACCACGTACCATATCACCACCAGCAAATACTTTAGGGTTGGTGGTCTGGAAAGCATAGGTCTGCTCTTCGGGTGCAACAACACCACCCCAATCGGCTGTGTCGACCTTAACGTCATTTAGCCAGCTGGGTGGACTTGGCTTAAAGCCAAAGGCAACCAAAACCGCATCTGTAGGGATAATTTCTTCACTGCCTGGGATAAGTTCCGCACGACGTCTACCGTTTGCATCAGGCTCACCCATTTGGGTAGAAACCACCTTAACACCAGAAACCGTACCCTCATCATTACTCATGATTTCAACGGGCTGAAGGTTAAATCTAAATTCAACACCCTCTTCGCGAGCATTTTTAACTTCTCTGCGCGAACCGGGCATATTTTCTTCGTCACGTCGGTAGGCACAGGTGACACTGGTTGCACCCTGACGAATCGAGGTACGGTTACAATCCATCGCAGTGTCACCACCACCCAGAACCACAACACGCTTACCTTTGAGGTCGATAAAATCATCAGCTGATTTCTCAAAACCTAGATTACGATTGACGTTAGACACGAGGAATTTAAGCGCCTCATGGACACCTGGCAGGTCTTCACCTGGAAAGTTGCCTTTCATTGTGGTGTAAGTACCCATGCCCATAAATACCGCATCATATTCTTCAAGTAACTGATCAATAAGAATGTCTTTACCGATTTCAGTATTGAGTCTAAATTCAACGCCCATACCTTCCAAAACATCTCGGCGGGTAGTAATAACATTTTTTTCCAGCTTAAATTCTGGGATACCAAAAGTAAGCAGGCCACCAATCTCTGGGTAACGATCGAATACAACCGCTTTAACACCATTTCGAACTAAGATATCTGCACAACCAATACCAGCTGGTCCTGCACCAATAACCGCTACTTTTTTATCAGTCCAAACCACTTTGGACATATCTGGGCGCCAACCCATAGCCAGAGCAGTATCAGTAATATATTTTTCCACCGAACCAATAGTTACCGCACCAAAGCCATCACTTAGGGTACAGGCACCCTCACACAAACGGTCTTGCGGGCAGACTCGGCCACAGACTTCTGGCAGTGAATTAGTCTGATGACTTAATTCTGCCGCCTCTAGAAGATTACCCTCAGAAACTAGCTGTAACCAATCCGGGATATAGTTATGAACTGGGCACTTCCATTCACAGTACGGGTTACCGCAGGACAGACAACGGTGGGCCTGCGACTCAGCAGCGGTCTGATTAAACGGATCATAAATTTCAACAAACTCTCCAACCCTGCGCTCCATATCGCGCTTAGGTGGATCAACTCGTTCTATATCGAGAAATTGAAAATCATTATTTGGTTGTGCCATATATCTATTCTCTACTTGTTTTCTGCTTACTTAGAAACAGCGTTGGCTTGTGCCAAAAGACTTTGCAGGCTCGATGCTTTTGGCTTTACTAACCAAAACTTCGAAGCAAAATCAGAAAAATTATCTAAAATATGCTGTGACCATACACTACCTGTTTCACGGGCATGATCTTCAATCATTGATTTTAGGAACCCACGATGGGATTCTAGCGCTTCTGTAGATACGCGCTGAATATCAATCAATTCCATATTATAGCGATCAACAAACTTGCGGTCAGTATCTAATACATAGGCAAAGCCACCGGTCATTCCAGCACCAAAGTTGTAACCAGTAGAACCCAACACGGTGACAATACCACCGGTCATATATTCACAGCAGTGATCGCCTGCACCCTCAACTACCGCTAGGGCACCTGAGTTTCGTACACCGAATCGTTCACCCACAGAACCGGCTGCATAAAGCGAGCCGCCCGTAGCACCGTAAAGACAGGTATTACCCATAATCGGCGTTGCATTGCCTTGGAAACCACTGGCGCTAGGTGGGCTTAGTACAATCTTACCACCAGACATACCTTTACCTACGTAGTCATTGGCATCACCTTCGAGGTAAATGTTTAGACCACCGGCATTCCATACACCCAGTGATTGACCCGCTACACCCTTTAGCTTAATCGCTACAGGCGTATCTGCCATTCCACTGTTACCGTATCGAGAAGCAATTTCACCCGACAAACGCGCACCGATAGAGCGATCGCAGTTGCCTATATTGTACTCAAAACTACCGCCGCTTTTTGACTCAATAGCAGGTAGCATATCTTTCACCATCTGCTCAGCTAAAAGGCCCTTATCAAAAGGATCATTCTGAGCTTCTTGACAGAACTGTGGCTTATGACTGATTTCTGGACGATCTTCAATGAGTGGCGCCAGATCAAGATTTTGTTGCTTGGTGGTTGTACCGGGCAATGTTTCGAGTAAATCCACTCGCCCAATAAGCTCTTCTAGTGAACGAACACCCACAGAGGCCATCCATTCACGAGTTTCCATGGCCATAAACTTAAAGAAGTTGGTAGCCATCGCAACTGTTCCGCGATAATGGTCATTTCGCAAACGATCATTCTGGGTAGCAACACCAGTTGCACAGTTGTTGAGGTGACAGATACGCAGATACTTACAACCCAACGCAACCATTGGCCCTGTACCAAAACCAAAGCTTTCAGCACCCAAAATAGCCGCTTTAACAACGTCTAAACCGGTTTTCAAACCACCGTCAGCCTGCACGCGCACCTTATTACGCAGATCATTGGCACGCAGTGTTTGATGAGTTTCTGTTAAACCAAGCTCCCATGGAGAACCGGCATAACGAATAGAACTCACTGGACTTGCCGCTGTACCACCGTCATAACCAGAAATAGTAATAAGGTCGGCATAGGCCTTGGCAACACCAGCTGCAATCGTACCCACACCGGGACGTGATACTAGCTTAACCGATACCAATGCATCTGGATTAACCTGCTTCAGATCAAAGATTAGCTGAGCTAAATCTTCAATCGAATAAATATCATGATGGGGAGGCGGTGAAATTAGCGTTACACCGGGCACTGAGTAACGTAAACGAGCAATGAGATCGTTGACCTTACCACCGGGAAGTTGACCACCTTCACCTGGTTTTGCACCCTGTGCTACTTTGATCTGAATAACTTCGGCACTTCTTAGGTAGGCTGGGGTTACACCAAAGCGACCCGAAGCAACCTGCTTAATTTTTGATGATTTAATCGTGCCATAGCGAGATGGATCTTCACCCCCCTCACCGGAGTTTGAACGTCCACCCAAACCATTCATGGCTTCAGCTAGTGATTCGTGAGCCTCAGGTGAAAGTGCACCCAAGGACATACCCGCCGAATCAAATCGCTTAACAATATTAGAGACTGGCTCAACTTCTGAAATATCAACCGCCTTAACGCCAGACTTTAGACCGAGAAGGTCACGCAGTGACGCTGTTGGCCTCTTGTTAACTAACTCAGCGTAGCTCAACCAGGCATCATAGTCGCTGTTCTGAACGGCCTTATGCATGGTTTGTACTACATCTGGGTTGTAAGCATGGTATTCCTCACCATGCACATATTTGAGTAGACCACCCTGATTGATAGGCTTGCGTAATTTCCACGCTAGCTTACTGAGTTCAAGTTGATCTTGCTGAATATCGGCAAATTTTGCACCCTGAATACGGCTAGTCAGCCCCGGGAAACAAAGATCAATAATTTCTTCACTCAAACCCACTGCTTCGAAAAGAAGTGCGCCTCGATAAGATGCGATAGTAGAAATACCCATCTTTGATAAGATTTTTAATAAGCCTTTGTTAATCCCTTTGCGATACTGTCTAAACGCAGTATCCACATCAACCGTGATTTCACCACTACTAATAAGGTCACATAACACATGGTAGCTAAGGTATGGATAAACTAAAGAGGCACCACAACCGATGAGTGTAGCCACCTGATGGGAATCTCTTGCATAACCAGTACTGGCTACAATGTTGGCATCACAACGCAAACCTTTGACGGTTAGGTGGTTGTGGACAGCACCCACAGCAAGCAAAATATGTATGGGTAATTTGGGCTCAACAATACTATGATCTGAGAGAATACAAACAGATACACCCGACTTAACCGCTTGCTCAACCTCTGAGCAGATGCGCACTACGGCATCTGACAAATTTTCTGTCGCAGGATCATAGTTAAGATCAAATTTTTGAACCGGGAATTCATCAAACTTGTTGGCTTTCAATGCGTAATATTTACGCGGTGAAAGAACCGGGCTTGAAAGGCCAATTCGACAGGCCAAATCAGATTTTTCTTCAAAAATACTGCCTTCACGGCCCAATTCAACACCCAGAGACATCACAATAGATTCTCTCAGTGGATCAATAGGCGGATTAGTCACCTGAGCAAATTGCTGTCTGAAATAATCGAATAGATTACGGTGTTTAGCAGATAGGACTGCCATTGGCGTGTCATCACCCATGGAGCCAGTCGCTTCTTGGCCACCTTCAGCTAATGGACGCAGAACCTGATCTCTCTCTTCGAAAGAAACTTGGAACATTTTCATGTAAGTGCGAATCTGCTCGCGGCTTAGAGTGCCTTCAAGATCAATGCTGTCCATATCAAAGGTAGAAGCGATTGAAAAATGACCCTCTTTGAGCCATTGCTTATAGGGGTTGCGAGCGGCAAGTTCAGTTTCAACTTCATCACGGAACTTAATTTCACCTTTCTCGGTATCAATCGAAAGAATATCACCAGGCCCTAGACGACCCTTAGCTACTACTGATTCGGGGGCGTAATCATAGACACCCACTTCTGAGGCTACAGTGATTACATCATCATCGGTCATCACCCAACGTGATGGACGCAAACCATTTCTATCCAGAGTACAAACTGCATATCGACCATCGGTAATTACCAAGCCAGCTGGGCCATCCCAAGGCTCTTGGTGCATAGAAAGATAGTCATAAAGTGCACGTAAATCAGGATCAATATCTTCAACATTTTGCCAAGCCGGTGGAACCAATGCTCGTACAGCAAGATGCAGATCCATACCACCTGTCACCAACATCTCAAGCATGTTATCTAGGCTTGATGAGTCAGAACCCGTGCGGTTGACCAACGGTGCTGCTTCTTTAAGATCAGGTAATAGATCAGTTTTATATTTTGAGGTTCTTGCAACAGACCAGTTTCTGTTTCCAACAATAGTATTAATCTCACCATTGTGAGCAAGCATTCTGAACGGCTGTGCTAAGGGCCATTTCGGCATGGTATTAGTAGAGAAACGCTGGTGGAATACACAGATCGCTGTCTCAAGTGATGGGTCAGCCAAGTCAGTGTAAAATTTTGGCAAATCCACTGGCATCATAAGGCCTTTATAACTTAGAACGTCGATGCCCAAGCTAGCAATATGGAAAGTATCATCCTGTGCTAGTTGAATCTCAGCTTTTCGGCGCGCCATGTAAAGTCTTGCGGCAAATATCTTTTGATCGGTAATTTTACCGGGGGCAATAAAAACCTGTTCAAAAGCCGGTAGGGATTCGATTGCAATGGGGCCCAGACAGCTATCATCCGTAGGTACCAGCCGCCATGCAATGACCTCAAGGCCCTGTGCGGCCATTTCCTGCTTGATAATAGCTTTAGAATGGTTGCGCTTGGCATCATCGCTATTGAGCATAATAGCGCCCACTGCATAGCGCTCAGGCAACTCTTTACCCGAGTCTTGCTTAACCTTTGCGCGCAAAAAGCCATCGGGCTTCTGCAATAAAAGACCACAGCCGTCACCGGTTTTACCATCAGCGGCAACACCGCCACGGTGGGTCATACAGGTTAGTGCTGTAATAGCATTTTGTAATAACTTGTGGTTTGCTTTGCCCTTGGTATGAGCAATTAGTCCAAAACCGCAATTATCTTTGAAATCATCAAGCCGACATAAGCTCTGAGTCATATTTGAACTCTGAAAAGTTTACAGGTGGATTAGTAGCCCAGCATTTAGCACTTCTGGGCGAAAAAGGCGCACATTTTACACTTGAGACACACTTTCGACAAACACTTATACGCATTCAAGAAATAGGATAGTTTACGTAGAAGTAAAAACTTGTGAAATTATAGCAAATTATGATGCTGAACAGCTACTAGAAAGCACAGAATTTAAGCTACTTAAAGTGAAGTCAGCCGTGACTTCGGCATCCCCTAAAGATCGCAATAAAACCAGCCGTAACTGACCATCTAAAACTTTCTTATCGCGATACATAAGCTGCTCAAAATCATCAACCCGCATTTCTACGGGAGGTGCAATCGGTAAATCCCAGCGCTGAATCAACTGTTTTGCCCTATCAAACTCGCTCTTAGTTAAGGCGCCACGTAACATTGATAACTCACATGCCATGACCATTCCAGCGGCAACCGCTTCACCGTGCAACCAGCCCGAGTAATTCTGGAAAGTTTCAATTGCATGGCCAAAGGTATGCCCTAAATTAAGAATCGCACGCATACCCTGCTCGGTTTCATCGGCACTCACTACCTTTGCCTTGTTTAAGCAAGATCGCTCAATCGCATAGGTGAGTGCTTCCTGATCACCCTGCATAAGAGCATCCGAATTGTCTTCTAGCCAAGTAAAAAATTCAGCATCAAATATCAAACCATATTTAATAACCTCAGCCATGCCTGCACTGAACTCTCTCTTTGGCAAGGTAGCAAGGCTGTCGGTATCAATAACCACTGCCTGAGGCTGATAAAAGGCGCCAATCATATTTTTACCCATGGGGTGATTAACCGCTGTCTTTCCACCAACCGAAGAATCCACCTGCGACAATAGAGTCGTGGGGATTTGGATGAACGGGACACCACGCTGATAACAGGCAGCAGCAAAACCGGTAATATCTCCCACAACACCACCGCCAAGCGCTATTAATGTGGTTTTTCGATCATGCCTCTTTTCTAAAAGTTGCGAAAAAATACTATTTAGGGTCTCTAAATTTTTAAACTGTTCGCCGTCCTCTAGAATAATGCTATCGACCTGTTTATCAGAAAGCTGATCTTTCAGTTTTGACAAATAGAGCGCAGCCACAGTTGTGTTGGTGACAATAAGAACTTTATTCCCCTGAATGAATCGGGAAATACCCACCGCCGCAAGCTGACCTGATCCAATAAAAATTGGATAGCTACGGTCGCCTAAATCCACATTGATTTTTGGCACTATTGAGGTACTTGATATTTCAGTCATAGGAATAAAAACTCTATAGAATTTAGACCAACTATTATGCGTTGGTAGTTAAAATTTTCAATGCTTTGAGAGCTCATCGAGTAACACTTTGGCTACGCGATAGGCCGAGCCAGCTTCAGCCGCGAACACTACATCTGCAATTTCGCGGTACAGGGGGTCACGGAGCTCGATCAAATCATCAATCACCTTCTCGCGATTTCCAACCTGCAAGAGCGGTCTCGATTTATCTCTTCGCATACGCTCATAGAGCTGCTCTTTAGAGACCGAAAGGTAAATAACCTGCCCGCTAGATTGCAGAATCTTGCGATTTTCTTTGGTCATCACGACACCGCCACCCGTAGCTATAACCGAACTGGCACTGCTGGCAACAATATCACTGAGAACCTTAGTTTCTCTTTTGCGAAAGCCTGCCTCACCTTCCATATCGAATATCCACTGGATGTCCGCCCCGCATCGAGACTCAATTTCTGCATCTACATCGACAAAGGGACGATGCAGTAAGCCAGCTAGTTGCCGACCCACTGATGTTTTACCTACACCCATTGGGCCTACTAAAAATATATGTTGTTCGCTCATTGATAATCTAATTCTGTTTTAATCATTATGCTCTATCGGCTATCTGTTAAATGCGTGTTTTGTAAACTAATATTAATAATGATTCCGCCTTATTTGGCGCTCATATTTAAAAGGGTCAACTAGGTTATCGAAAATACGCAAACAAATAATACAAAACAGCCACTCAAGGCTCTATAATACACTGGATGAAACCTTGGCGCTCGCAGACCTTGCTTAAAAAATATAAAAAGTTCATTAAAGTTGCGCTTACCCTTACCGCGCTCGGTATGGGAGGGTTTTTTATTGTCGCATCATGCCTGTTTTTATATCTCAGCCCTAAGTTACCCTCCGTAGACGAGCTCAAACGGGTTGAATTACAAATTCCGCTAAAAGTTTACTCTGAAGACTTACAAATCATTGCCGAATTCGGTGAAAAAAAACGAACGCCGGTAAACTTTAACCAAATACCACCGGCTATGGTTGATGCGTTTTTAGCGGCAGAGGATGATCGCTTTTTCAAACATGGTGGCATTGTAGTTTCAGGACTGGCTCGAGCGGCTGTCGAGTTAATAACCACCGGTTCGATTAGAAGTGGTGGCAGCACCATTACCATGCAGGTAGCGCGAAACTTCTTCCTTAGTAAGCGTAAAGAGTTCACGCGTAAGTTTAATGAAATTTTATTGGCATTTAAGATTGAAGACGAACTGACAAAACAAGAAATACTGTCACTGTATGCCAACAAAATTTACATGGGCAACCGTGCCTATGGTGTGGGTGCTGCGGCACAGGTTTACTATGGTAAAACCCTAGAGCAACTGTCGTTGGCTGAGATGGCAATGATTGCCGGACTGCCCAAAGCGCCTTCTAAATACAATCCGATTGCTAGACCCGAGCGGGCGTTGCAAAGAAGAAATTGGATTCTGCGACGCATGCTCAATCTCGAAAAAATCACACAATCCGAATACCGTGCCGCAGTCATCGAAAGTGATCGAGCTAGGTACCATGGCTCAATTGCTAAAATTGATGCCGCCTATGCCGCAGAAATGGTTCGCCAACAGGTCATTGAAAAATACGGCCTCAAAGCTTACACCGAAGGCTACACGGCCATCACTACCATAGATACCAAACTGCAAGCCAAGGCTACCTCATCGGTCCAATCGGGCTTAATTGCCTATGATCTACGTCATGGTTATCGCGGCGTTGAACAAACCGCATTAGCCATTGATCTCTGGCCAGAAATCTTGGATCAAACAAATACCTATGGCGATTTAGAACCGGCAATAGTCAGCTTTGTAGCAGATGATCATCTGCAAATCACTGACAAGCAAGGGCAAATTCACCCTTTAAACTGGGCTAATGGTTTAGAGGGTTTGCGTCTTTTTAAAACTGCTAGTGTTCGCTCTCAGCCTATAGAATCAGCCCATGATATTTTCCAAGTGGGTGATTTAATTCGCATCCAAAAACGGAACGGGTTTGTTCAGCTTGCTCAGCTTCCTAAGGCGCAGGCTGCAATGGTCGCAGTTTCTCCAAAGAATGGCGGTATTAAGGCTCTGGTTGGTGGTTTCGACTTCCTGCATAGTCGTTTTAATAGAGTTACTCAGGCAGCGCGACAACCAGGTTCAAATTTTAAGCCGTTTATCTATACCCTGGCCCTACAAAATGGCTTTACGCCCGCTTCTACAATTAATGATGCGCCCGTGGTATTTGATGACAGCAAGCTAGAAGACTTTTGGCGACCTGAAAATGATGGCGGCAAATTTTACGGCCCCACCAGAATTCGTGAGGCACTGTATCGGTCGCGCAACCTAGTATCTATTAGGCTACTAAGACGTATGGGTATCGATCCAACGCTACAAGGCTTACAAGCCTTTGGCTTTGAAACTGCCGATATGCCATCAGACCTATCTATAGCATTGGGAAGCCATGCCTTAACCCCTATGACTATTGCCCGTGGCTATACCACATTTGCCAACGGGGGTTATCTGGTAGAGCCCTATATTCTGGATAAAATTATTGATCGTGACGGCAACATTATCTTTGAAGCGGCGCCAAAAAATGCCTGTAACCCCTGCGATCAAATCACAAATAAGAAAGCTCCACTTTCAGCAGATAAAATCGATCAGGAACTTGAAGAACTAATAGATACATTAACCTTAGAATCCATTCCAGATGCTGATAAAGATCATTATCAGTTAATACGTCAAACCCTGAGGAATACTGAACCACTAGCCCTAGAGCCCGCTGATCGCGCCATAGATGCACCCACAGCTTTTCTCATTGATTCCATGCTCAAGGATGTGATTAAAAAAGGAACTGGCAGAAAAGCAAAATCCCTCAAACGCGATGATATAGGTGGCAAAACGGGAACTACAAACGGCCCCAGAGATGCATGGTTTTCAGGCTACTCACCCCATTTAGTGGCAACTACTTGGGTTGGCTTTGATGATTACTCGCAGTTGGGGCGCAATGAATACGGTGGTTCTGCGGCACTGCCAATATGGATAGATTTTATGTCCGTGGCACTGGACAAAAAACCCTCGGGTAATCTTCCTCAGCCCACAGGCATTGTCAGCATTAAAATAGACCCTAAGACAGGTAAGCGTATTGCGCCTAATCAAAAAGGGATATACGAATTTTTTAGAACTGAAAATGTGCCCGAGCTAACTTCGAAGGGAACATCCCCCACCGCCAATGAAGAACCCCTGCCAGAGGATCTATTTTGATCAGTCAGTCAATAGCACTAGACTGGAATAGCATTGATACCGTGCTACTAGATATGGATGGCACATTGCTTGATCTTCATTTTGATTATTATTTTTGGACCCAGCATCTCCCCGAAAAGTATAACCAAATCCAGAGTGGCAATATTGAACAAACAACCCTTTATATTGCTAATCGTTTGGCAGAAAAACAGGGGCAACTTGAATGGTACTGCACTGATTACTGGTCTAGGCAATTTGGTTTAAATATTATTCAGGCTCAGGCCGAAGTAAAACATCTTATTCAAGAAAGACCACGGGTTATAGAATTTCTAGAGTGCCTAGGTAAAAAGCAAAAAAATCGGGTTTTGATCACAAATTCAGACCGGCCCAGTATTGAATTAAAATTTGCTCACTGTTCTATTGAGCCATTATTGGATCAAGTTATTTCCTCCCATGACTACCGAGCGGCAAAGGAAGATCCAGAGTTTTGGCACCAGTTACAAAACAGCCTCGATTTTGACCCCAACACCACATTATTTATTGATGATTCTGAGCCTGTACTAAACGCAGCCCATCAATATGGTATCAAGCATCTGCTTAGTATTAAGCAACCTATAAGTAGCCAGCCGCGCGAAGATATTAGCCAATTCCCAATGATTGACGACTTTATGAGTGTATTAGGTAAACAGACCCATGGATAAGGTACGAATCGACAAATGGTTGTGGGCAGCGCGGTTCTTCAAAACTCGAGCGCTAGCTAAAAATGCCATCGAAAATGGTAAGGTTCATATCAATGGACAGAAGCCAAAGCCCAGCCGAATGCTTGATGTAGGTGAAACCTTAACAGTACGTCAGGGTTATGACGAAAAAATACTTGAGGTCGTGGCTCTTTCTGATCAACGCCGAGGTGCTCCTGACGCGCAAAAGCTTTATCGTGAAACCGATGAGAGTATCGCCACCAGAGATAAGCAACAGGCAGAGCGCAAAGCGTTAAACCAATCCATGCCGCAACACGAAAAACCCAATAAGAAACAACGCCGGCAAATCCATCGCTTTATTCGCGGTTAAAAATAAATACCTCTTAGCTGCAATCTAATATGCATTCTGTTGCATAATTTTGTAGAATGCGCGCCATGAAATCACTAGATACCAGACAACGCTTTCTCTTTGACGACACCCATATTCGTGGTGAGATCAC
>JABBBH010000049.1:0-3731 GCA_018607525.1 SAR92 clade bacterium | reverse complement strand
CTTTTACTTGAGAGCCTAAAAGCTGAAGAGCAGCTTGAGCTTGAGCATGAAGAGCAACTTTACCGACTTTTTCACGAACAGCAGGTGCGTTTATTTGACCCGGAAAATCTGCAGTTTTTCTGTAGTTGCTCAAAAGCACGAACCGCAAAAATGCTCTCCTCGCTTGGGATTGATGAAGTGAATAAAATATTTGAAGAACAGGATTCTATTGAAGTGATCTGTGAATTTTGCGGCCAGCTTTATCACTTTGATCAATCAGATACCAATGACATCTTTGTCGAGTCTACACCCTCGGTTCACTAGTCACTTATTTCAAGACAATAAAAAACCCGCTTGAAAAAGCGGGTTTTTTTATAGCCAGTAATTAACTACTGACTATTTTCAATCATGTAATCAATAGTTGCGATGATTTCATCATCACTACAATCCATGCATGTACCCTTAGCTGGCATGCCACCAATACCATTAATTGCATTGGCATAAACCGTTTCGATACCCTTAGTCAGACGATCAGCCCATGCCGCCACATCACCTGTTTTAGGTGCACCAGCTACGCCATAGTTATGACAGGCTTGGCAGTTGCTAGCGTAGATAGATTCACCCGTACGACCTACAACAGAGGCCACAGCAGAAACTACGGCCTGACCCGCCATAACTACAGAGCCATGGGGCGCAAGACGCTCGGCAACAAGATTCTTTTGATTATCTGTAAGCTCTGCAGAGCCATTTTGGCCGCCACAGGCAACCACAGTAATAAGCGTGAAAATTACAAGTCCAAAAACTCTGAGCTGACTCATTGAAGTCTCCGTTAAAATTAAGCGTGGAAGTTATTACAAATTGCTAACTAGTTACGCATTATACAAGCAAATGGATAATATCTCACTACAGCAGAGCATATTTAATCCATTAAATTACCGCCTTAACCCAAAGGGCGAATACCCACGGATTTGCGAACCTTAGCGATTAATGCCGCACTATGTTGACGGGCCCTTTCGCCGCCCTTCTGCAGTATTTTTTCTACTTCAGCGGGGCTTTCTATAAGCTGGTTATAACGCTCACGTGGCTCAGCTAACTGGCTGTTAATCAATTCAAATAACTGCTTCTTAGCCTCACCCCAAGCAATACCCTCAGCAAACTGTTGACGCATATCTGCCGTCTGTTGCTCAGTGGCAAAAGCTTGCCACAACTGAAATACCGCCGAATCGTCAGGGTCCTTAGGTTCACCCGGCTCAAGCAGATTAGTCTTAATCTTGTTGATATGTTTCTTAAGCTTTTTCTCGGTTAAAAATAGCGGAATGGTATTGTTGTAGCTCTTGCTCATCTTGCGACCATCAAGCCCCTGCAACACCGCAACATTGTCGTCCACCTTAGCCGTAGGCAACACAAAATGTTCGCCATAATGGTGATTAAATCGCTGGGCAATATCACGAGCCATTTCCACATGCTGAATCTGATCACGACCCACAGGAATATCACTGGCATTAAACATAAGAATATCTGCCGCCATCAATGTTGGATAACTAAACAACCCCATAGTAATCGCTAAATCATCGTCTTCACCCGCTTCCTGATTAGCCTGTACCGCAGCTTTATAGGCATGGGAGCGATTCATCAAGCCCTTAGCCGTCATACAGGTAAGAAACCAAGTTAGTTCTGGGATTTCAGGAATATCCGACTGGCGATAAAACACCACCTGCTCAGGGTCTAAGCCCAACGCCAACCATGCGGCGGCAATCTCAAGAGTAGACTGATGCACCGCCTCAGGATCCTGACATTTAATTAATGCATGGTAATCCGCTAAAAAGAAAAACGATTCGATGCTGCTATCCTGACTAGCGGCAATCGCAGGTCGAATAGCACCCACGTAGTTACCCAGATGCGGGGTTCCAGAGGTCGTAATGCCGGTTAAAACTCTTTTCTGACTCATAAAATGTCTTCTGAGTGAATATAGCAGGCTATGATAAGGGTTCTGCTCAGTTACTCAAGCACTATGGTAAAATTCAAACCCACCCCACCATAGTGATTAACTAATTTTTTAAATAATTCTCCATTTTTTGGTGTTAAGATAATTTAACTCAACAACAAATATACTATTGCCCATGAAACTTCCTATAAGTGTTTTTATTATCACCAAAAATGAAGAAGAACATATTGAAAAAACACTTAAGAGTGTTTCTCTTTTTGATGAAGTAATTCTGGTTGATTCAGGCAGCACTGATAGTACGCTAGACATAGCTAAGCGCTATGGCGCTAAAATCTATACTCATTCATGGCAAGGTTATGCGAAACAAAAACAATATGCCATGTCGCTATGCTCCAACGAATGGGTTCTGAACCTTGACGGGGATGAAGAGGTAAATCCAAGCTTAATTAGCGCTTTCAAAGAAATAATAGAGCAAGACAAAGCTGATAGCGTGCGTTTTTGGCGCAATGATATTTTTATCAACAAGCCACTATCCTCTTGGAGTAAAAAACCTAATAACCATAGATTGTACAAACGATCAAAATCATTCTTCGATGATTCCCGCTTAGCTCACGAAAGTGCAACGGTTAATGGCAAAGAAATCTTTATCAATGAGACTTTTGACCATTTTGGCTATGGCTCAATTGAAACGTTAACAACCAAAAATAATATTTATTCCAGCCTAAAAGCCAACGAAAAGTTTGCTAAAGGAAAAAGATATTCTAATGTGAAACTTATCACTGTTTTCCCCCTAGTATTTATCAAAGAATATTTTTTTCAACGAAAAATATTCTCAGGAAAACGTGGATTCATACTTGCAATAATGGGTGCTTATTACGCGTTTATTAAAGAGGCAAAGTTATTTGAGAATCATCAAGTTAAAAAATAAATTGCCTGATTCTTTGTGAAATCCTAAGAAAGACAGCTGACAATAAAAAAGGCTCCCTAAGGAGCCTTTTTAAGCAACTACCCATCACATTTCAGGCATATATTTTTCAATATGAGCCTCAATTTCAGATTGAGAGGTTCTGCCAGCATTTTGACCCATCACATCTTGAGTTAAATTATTACCTCTGATGTCAAACAAATAACGCAATAACATTAAGCCATCAGTTAATGCATCAACCGAACCATCGTTATCAATATCGGCAATGTCCATAGCATTTTCAAAAGTGTCTTCCACCTGATCTGCCGTCATTGTTGATTCAGGCGACATAACACCTTTAACCAAGATCTCACCCCTAAGGTCAAAACAGTAGCGCAACATGATTAGCCCATCCGTTAATGCATCTGCATGCCCATTACCATCAAAATCCCAAGTTGCAGAAATTAATTCAAGATCGTAGCTTTCACCACTAAAGACATATCCAGAAGTCGTAGTGATTTCACTAAAGTTGATCTGGGTTGATGCTGTGCTATTCGTATCAATGTTCTCAGATACATCAAAGGCAATACTCATCAATACTACAGATAGCTCGGTATTAGGCCAGTTACCGTATAACGACGCCCAACCAAATGAGACATATTGATCAGTAGAACTATCGTTATCATGATTATCTTCATCGCTAAATGGCCCCTCAGCATTAACAATCAAATCCTGAGTCACAATATCCGTTACCTCGTTAAAGGTTAACAGCTGGCTGTTATAGTGAATACGCATACCCAAACCCGGCAGCGTATTATCGCCATCGCTGGTATCGTAGGTAATATCTAAACGAACAGGTTGACCTAAAATGCCCTTAACGGTATTGCCTACAGCCACTATCTG
>JABBBH010000044.1 GCA_018607525.1 SAR92 clade bacterium | reverse complement strand
CTACTTCTTTTTGCTACTTCTTCTTACTTAAAGGCGCCAAGACCATAGTCATTTGACGACCCTCTAATTTTGGAAACTGCTCTACCTGAGCTAGCTCGGAAAGATCCGCTTCAACACGCTTCATCATTTCCATTCCCAATTCTTGGTGAGCCATTTCACGACCGCGAAAACGCAGTGTGATTTTAGTTTTGTCACCATTTTCCAGAAACTTTATCAAATTACGCAATTTAATCTGGTAATCACCGATATCAGTTCCCGGACGAAATTTTATCTCTTTAACCTGAGTCTGCTTCTGCTTTTTCTTTTGCTGAGCAGCTTTTTTCTTAATATCAAAGACATGCTTACCGTAGTCCATTATTTTACAAACGGGAGGATTAGAATCCGGTGATATCTCAACCAGGTCCAAAGTGTCCTTTTGCGCCATTTCTAGAGCGGCTGTAATTGAAACCACACCCACCTGCGCACCATCTGCGGCAATTAGCCTAACCTCTGAGGATGTTATATCTTCGTTGAGGCGTGCTCGCTTACTGTCTTTTTTAATAAGTATTACTCCGTATTCGTTTCTAGTTCACGACTGCGCTTTTCAGTATCACCTTGAAAGAGCGTAATAACCTCTTCAATTGTCATACTACCCAAGTCTTCGCCATCGCGTGTTCGCACCGCTACAGTGCCATTTTCAATCTCTTTATCACCTACAACGAGAAGATAGGGAACACGTTGCATAGAGTGACCGCGAATTTTAAAGCCGATCTTCTCGTTTCTCAAGTCCGAATTCACTCTAAATCCTTCATTTTGCATAGTTTGAGTGACTTTTTTTGCATATTCGGCCTGAGAATCAGTAATATTGATCACAATTGCCTGTTGAGGGGCCAACCAAAATGGAAATGCACCCTCGTGCTGTTCAATCAAAATTCCAATAAATCGCTCAAAAGAACCCAATATGGCTCGATGTAACATAACCGGTGTTTTACGAGTACCATCTTCGGCCACATATTCAGCATCAAGACGACCTGGCATCGAGAAATCTACCTGAATAGTTCCCATCTGCCAGACTCGACCAATACAATCTTTTAACGAGAATTCTATCTTTGGCCCATAAAATGCGCCCTCACCCGGCAATTCTTGCCAAGGCAATTGTTTAGCGTCAAGGGCTTCACCTAGAGCTTTTTCAGCACGATCCCAACTCTCCTCTGTACCCACTCGCTGTTCAGGGCGAGTGGATAGGCGGTAAATGATTTCGCTAAAGCCAAAATCAGCATAAACCTCATGCAAGACGTCAATAAACTCAGAAACCTCAGATTGAATCTGATCTTCTGAACAAAAGATATGGCCATCGTCCTGAGTAAATGAGCGAACACGCATAATGCCGTGTAATGAACCTGAGGGCTCATTGCGATGACAGGAACCAAACTCTGCGATACGCAAAGGCAAATCTCGGTAGCTCTTTAAGCCTTGGTTATAAACCTGAATATGACAGGGACAGTTCATGGGTTTAACTGCGTACTGTCTGTCATCCGTAGTTATAGAAAACATATCATCGCCAAACTTATCGGCATGACCGGACTTTTCCCACAGACTGTAATCCACAACCTGAGGTGTTCTAATTTCTTGATAGCCGTTCTGCAACTGCTTTTTGCGCATGTAATCTTTGATGCCGTTATAAATTGCCCAGCCTTTTTGATGCCAAAAAACTGAACCCGGCGCCTCTTCCTGCATATGGAAAAGATCTAGCTTCTTACCAATCTTGCGGTGATCGCGCTTTTCCGCCTCAGCCAAACGATTGATATAAGCTTTAAGCTGTTTCTTATTAGCCCAAGCAGTACCATAAATGCGCTGTAGCATCTCGTTATCGTTATCACCACGCCAATAGGCACCTGCCACCTTGGTTAACTTAAAGGCCGAAAGCTTGCCAGTAGAGGGAACATGAGGACCACGACAGAGATCAACAAAATCACCCTGACGGTAAAGACCAATGGGCTGATCTGCAGGTATACCCGCAATGATCTCTGCTTTGTAGGCTTCGCCAATCCCTTTGAAAAATTCAACTGCTTCATCTCTATCCCATTCTTCTCGCGCAATAGCAAAGTCTTGTTTAGCTAACTCCTGCATGCGCTGCTCAATAGCTTCTAGATCTTCAGGGGTGAAAGCGCGCTCAAAGGAAAAATCATAATAGAAGCCATTTTCTATCACCGGACCAATAGTAACCTGAGCTGAGGGAAATAATTCCTTTACTGCCATGGCCAACAAGTGGGCAGTAGAATGGCGAATAATTTCTAGAGCTTCATCCGAACGGTCAGTGACAATCGATAGGTTTGCATCCTCTTCGATAAGGTAAGAGGCATCCACCTCTTGACCAGACACAACACCAGCCAGAGTGGCTTTGGCAAGTCCCGGGCCGATATCAGCAGCCACATCAAGTACAGTAACAGCAGAATCGAAGTCGCGTTTAGATCCATCAGGGAGGGTAATAACAGGCATGATTTGTTCCTTTTCAGTGGTGACCCATACAAGAGGCCACATGATTATAATTTTTAGTTAAGGCCGGCATTTTACCCAGTATT
>JABBBH010000050.1 GCA_018607525.1 SAR92 clade bacterium | reverse complement strand
GTAGTTTACCTGTTTTTTCGCACAACTATGCTAGTTTTGCATTTTAAGTCTATGATAGTATTAATGGGTCTTTCAGACGTCCCAGCGTTAACTTCAATACGATTAACAACATTTTTATTCTAGCCATGGAATGATCATCTATGAACATATCAGCAAAGGAACAGGCTTTCCTTGAGCGCAACCAATTACCTCCAGCCTATTTGGATGCGGCAAAACAATGGTTCTCACCAATAGTCGACTCAATTATTGCTGAATATAATCACAACAAAACTCCTAGGATTATAGGCATTAATGGCTGCCAAGGTTCCGGCAAATCAACCCTTGCAGACTATTTATGTACCGCTGTTTCTGAACAGCTAAACCTTAAAACTGTGGCACTTTCACTGGATGACTTTTACTTAACCCAATCCGAACGTAATGCACTCGCCAGACAAATTCATCCCCTACTGGCAACCCGAGGTGTACCTGGCACCCATGATGTCGAGTTAGCAATCCGCTGTGTAAAACATTTATTGGCCGGTGAAAAAGCCTTAATTACACGCTTTGATAAAAGCATTGATGATCGCGTCCCTCATGATCAGTTGCAATCCATTGAAGAACCCGTAGGGCTTATTGTATTAGAGGGTTGGTGTTTAGGCGCGCTTCCCCAGAAACCAGAAGCTCTCACCAATGCCATTAATGCGCTTGAGAATGAAGAAGATGCCGATGCCGTTTGGCGCAGCTATGTGAATCAGGCGCTAATAAATGAGTACCCGGATCTGTTTAACTTGGTAGATGAGCTTATTATGCTGCAAGCTCCTTCATTTGATACCGTATTCAACTGGCGACTTGAGCAGGAACAGAAGTTAGTTAAGCGACTCGCGAAAGAAGGTCTGAGCCCCCAATCAGGGATAATGAATGAGCAACAGATTAGGCGTTTTATTAGTTATTTTGAACGGGTAACTGAAAATAGCTTACAAGAAATGCCCCAGCGTGCTGATCATTTATTTACACTAGGGCTATCCCGAGACATAACCAGCTACACACAAAACTGATAAAAGCGACCTTACAATTACCAGTTTAGCGCGAGTTTTTTAGTTAAATGCGTGACGCAGAACAATAGTTTCTACGCGATCTGGACCCGTGGAAACGATATCTACAGGTGCTCCGATTAGGTCTTCAATTCGACTGATATAGGCCTGGGCATTTGCCGGTAATTTGTCCAGCGACTGAACACCCACTGTGACATCATTCCATCCGGGTAGTGTTTCATAAACGGGAACAATACCCTCGAAGTCGTCAGCATGGTTAGGGTTGTTAACAGGGTTGCCCTGCGAATCCACATAACCGACACAGATATTAACTTCTTCTAAGCCATCCAAGACATCCAGTTTAGTCAGGCAGATGCCGGTAATACTATTGATGCGAACTGCACGTCTTAGCGCAACTGCATCAAACCAACCACAGCGACGCTCACGGCCAGTTGTAGTGCCAAATTCATGGCCTTTTTCACCTAAATAGTTGCCTATTTCGCAGTGAAGTTCTGTTGGGAATGGCCCAGAGCCGACACGCGTAGTGTAGGCTTTGGTAATACCTAACACATAATCAAGATACATAGGACCAAAACCACTTCCGGTGGCTGTACCGCCGGCAGTAGTATTCGATGAGGTCACAAAAGGATAGGTACCATGATCGATATCGAGTAGCGATCCCTGTGCACCCTCAAATAATATGTTTTCGCCTGCCTCGCGTGCAGTGTGAAGAATATCCGTTACATCAGCCATCATTGGCAGCAACGCCTCAGCCCATGTTTTTGCTAGTGCTAGAGTTTCATCAAAGTCTACAGGCTCAACCTTGTAGTATTGAGTTAAGGCAAAATTATGGTACTCAAGCACAGTGGCAAGTTTTTCGGCGAAACGATCCATATTCACCATATCACTAAGGCGAAGTGCTCTTCGTGCCACCTTATCTTCGTAGGCTGGACCAATACCACGACCAGTGGTACCAATTTTCGACTTGCCTAATGACTGCTCGCGGGCCTGATCTATGGCAATGTGATAGGGTAAAATCAGCGGGCAGGATCCAGACACTTTCAAACGTTCACGAACCTCAACACCACGCTCTTCAAGCATGTTGATTTCTTTGAATAGAGCATCGGGTGCCAATACCACACCATTGCCGATTACGCAGGTCACATGATCACGTAAAATGCCCGAGGGTATCAGATGCAGAGCAGTTTTCTTGCCATCAATAACCAATGTATGACCGGCATTATGACCACCTTGGAATCGAGCGACCATTGAAGCCTTATCGGTCAGTAGATCAACAATTTTTCCCTTACCTTCATCGCCCCATTGAGAGCCGAGAATGACGACATTTTTACCCATAAAATTTTCTACTCTAAGTGTTCTACTGACGTTTTAAATCAGGATATTTTTTCAATTTGATACTGATCGCCTTTCTTAACCAGCTGGCGATCACAGTTAATTTCTTTAAAGTTTGGAACCTGACCATCAAATCCCTGAACCACACGCTCACCCTGCTCTCGCAACTGTGCAACCATATCATCACATTGGGTGTCTGTAGTGCTAGGCACATAAATACCCAACAAAGCCTGTTGCTCTGTGGCTCCATTAGCTACTAGCGATTTTAGATCAAATGCAAAACCGGTGGCGGTTCGTGCACGACCAAAGGCTTGACCAATATTGTCGTAGCGCCCGCCATTGCCTAATGCCTTGCCATAACCCTGTTTATAAGCAGCAAAAACAATACCTGTGTGGTATCTGAAGCCTGCTAGATCACCAAGATCGAGGTATATGGTTACCGATTGGTTAGTTAGCGCATCAACAATCTTATTCAGCTGATCAAGAGCAGCAATAACTGGTTCTGGAGCACCAGCAAGTCGGCTTCTAGCTTCAGCTAACACATCGACACTACCCGAAAGAGCCGGAAGCGATTTAAGCCAACCGGCTAACTTGGAGTCTGTAATATTTTCAGCAATCCAAGCATCTAATTCAGCATTTGCCTTGCGTTGTAGTAATTCAAAAAGCTCTGTTTCCTGAACATTCGATAGTTTTGAACCCACCAATAGGCCGCGCAAAATATCAACGTGACCAATATCAAGGTGAACCTCATCGATACCAGCGGTTTCAAGAGTTTTGAGGAATAATTCAATAACTTCGATATCAGCGCCAATACCTGCTTCACCAAATAGCTCAACACCAATAGAAATGGGCGTACGCGATTCAAGAGGTGCTCTGGGCTTGGTTTGAAGAACAGTGCCTGCATAACAGAGTCTGTTAGGACCCTGACGATTTAAGCTGTGAGCATCTATTCTGGCTGCCTGAGGGGTAATGTCAGCGCGAATCCCCATCATGCGCCCACTTAATTGATCGGTTAACTTAAAAGTTACCAAGTCTAGATCTGACCCAAAACCGCTCAATAATGATTCTGAAAATTCGACCATCGGGGGGATCACTAGGTCATAGCCCCAGCTATTGTATAGGTCCAAGAGTTCTCGCCGCGATTTTTCTATAAATCGCGCCTGCTCTGGAAGCACCTCATCGATGCCATCTGGCAATAACCAACTGTCTATTTTTGACACAATGACCTCACAATACATAACCCTAAATGCAGTAACATTAAACAGATTTCAATCTTACTATTTGGCTGAATAATGGCAATTTCTGCATCTTTAGACGAATAAAAAAACCGAGTTGCCCCGGTTTTTTTAGATTTTAACAAATAAGCTGCAACTGTGGCAGAAATTTCTTATAACAATTTCATTTAATTTACAGATTGCAACAAATCACAGCTTTACCATTGGCCTATTGAGCTTTCTGGTTTTTTAAGTATTTGAAAAAGTCACTGTCTGGCTCAACCAGCATAATATCGCCTTTATTGGAAAACGCCTGCTTGTAAGCATTGAGACTTCGCACAAAGGAGTAGAATTCTGGATCCTGTTGATAAGCCGTCGCATAGATACCTGCAGCCTCTGCATCACCCTCACCTCGTAATTCTTCTGCATCGCGATAGGCATTAGCCAGTTCAATGGTTCTTTCACGATCAGCCGATGCACGAATTTTCTCTGCTTTCTCTTTACCCGTAGATCTCAGTTCACGAGCTTCTTTTTCTCGCTCAGCCGTCATACGTCTAAATACTGGGCCACTCACTTCCTGAGGTAAATCAATCCGCTTAACACGCACATCAATCACTTCAATACCCAAACTGGTTAAAACCGACTGATTGAGATCATCAGTGATATTTTTCATCAACAAGTCACGCTCACCAGAAACCACTTCATGCAGGGTTCTTGTACCAAACTGGTTACGCAAACCGGTATTAACACGGTTGGCTAATCGGTTGTGTGCAATAGACTCCACACCACCGGTTGCCTTATAGTAGGTCTCTACATTGGAAATCCGCCATTTTGCATAGGAATCTACAATCAAACGCTTTTTCTCGATGGTAAAGAAGCTCGCCTGTTGAGCATCTAGAGTAAGAATTCGCGCATCAAAAATTCTCACATCATCAACAATGGGCATTTTCACATGTAAGCCAGGCTTAATATCTGCCTCAATTAATTTACCGAAACGAAGTTTTACACCGCGCTCAAATTCACTCACTACATACAAAGTGCTATTGACCGCAACTAAAACAATGACCAGTAAACCTAGTGCTTTAAATAGATTTTTCATCGTCCTCTCTCCGATTGAACTCGATCATTATTTCTTTGTAATCTTTCAATAACGTCATTGGCAATTCGATCTACCATTTGATCACTGGAAAGTGCAGAATCCGATTGCCTACTACTACCCTGCTGAACAATCTTATCCAGAGGAAGATAAAGCATATTATTGCCGCCATCAGCATCCATAAGGATTTTTGTGCTCTGTGTCATTACTTTTTCAACCGCATCTAGGTAGAGTCGCTCACGGGTTACCCCTGGCGCTTTTTGATACTCTCCCAATAATTTAGTGAATCGCTTAGCCTCACCCTGAGATTTAGAGACCACCTGAGATCGATAGCCCTCAGCCTCTTCTCTTAATCTCTGTGCTTCACCTCGCGCCTCAGGAATAATACCGTTGGAGTATGCCTGAGCCTCGTTAACTAGACGCTCTAAATCTTCTCGCGCACGAATAACATCATCATAAGCCGCCTTAACTTCAGAGGGTGGGCGAGATTCTTTAATGTTAATTTTTACAACATTGATACCACTGCCATAAATATCTAAAAGTACCTGAAGTTTCTCAGCAGTACCCAGAGCAACCTGTTCACGTCCGGTTGAAATTACCCCATCTAGGCCGGTGCTTCCGACAACATGGCGCAATGCACTGTCTGTAGCCTGCTTAAGGCTAGTTTCGGGGTCTTTGACGTTGAGAACAAAATCTTTGGCATTGGCAATGTTGTATTGCACAGTCAAAGAAATCTCGACAATATTTTCATCCTGAGTCAGCATCAAACCACGCACCGGATATTGGCGCTCTTCAGTCACACCAACCACGTTGATAGAATCTACTACAGGGGGATTCCAGTGCAAACCTGAACCATTGGTTGAATAATATTTACCTAGGCGTAACACCACCGCTTGCTCTTTTTCATCTACTTGGTAAAAACCCATTAGACCCCAAAGTATAGCAACCACTGCAATGACTACAGGCAATAAACCTTTACTGCTACCGCCCTTACCACCACCCAGAAAACTGAATTTTTCGGCAAGCTTTTTTAGAGCCTCATCAATATCGGGCGGCCCATCATTGCGATTGCCTCCCCAAGGATCTTTTCCGCCACCGGGTTCATTCCAAGCCATAGTATTACTCCAAATCTATTTGTTTTTTGAATATGCAGCATAAGTTTAACCGCCATTCACATTTTTCATCTAGTCTTTCTACTAGATGGGGTCTAAATCCTCTGATTTCAACCCTGATTGCTTAACAATTCGCAAAAACTCACTTTCTGGGAGTTGTATTTCTAAGTTTACGTCGCCATGCTCATTATAGGTTTCATTTAAAACCGCCTTATAATTATACAATGCAGCCCTAAACGCACCCTGCTCTGGCTTAAGTTGAAGCTTAGTATGTATCATTTTTCTGGGCAAGTATTCTGCTACTGCCTCTAACAAAAGTTCCGTGCCCTCACCCGTCAGCGCGGATAACCACACTCCCACTGGCTTGCCATCTTGATCCCGGTCAATTCTAGGAACGGGTTCATCCATTAAATCAATTTTGTTGTAGACCAATAGCGTTGGTAGCTCATGGGCACCAATCTCTTTCAGCACATCATTCACTCGATCTACATTAGTAGATCTATCCTCAGCTGAAGCATCAATAATATGAAGAAGCACATTGGCCGCAGCAGCCTCTTCCAATGTGGCGCGAAAGGCATTGATCAATCGGTGGGGCAAATGACTGATAAAACCTACCGTATCAGCAAAAATAATTGGCCCCTGCTCAGGAAGATCCAAGCGTCGCATGGTTGGATCCAATGTGGCAAATAACTGGTTTGCAGCATAGACATCGGAATTTGTAATTAAATTAAATAAAGTCGACTTTCCCGCATTGGTATAGCCCACCAGTGAAACCGTCGGGGTGTCTGACTTAAGTCGCGATTGCCTACCCTGATCACGCTGAACCCGCACCTTTTCCAATCGTTTTTTAATCGACTTGATGCGATCTCTAACCATTCGCCGATCAGATTCTAGCTGAGTTTCACCCGGCCCGCGCATACCGATACCACCTTTCTGACGCTCAAGGTGCGTCCAACCTCGAACTAATCTTGAAGACAGGTGCTGTAGCTGGGCAAGCTCGACCTGTAGTTTCCCTTCATGGGTTCTGGCGCGCATAGCAAAAATATCAAGAATTAATCCCGTTCTATCCAATACTCGACACTGCAGATATGCTTCAAGGTTTCTTTCTTGGCTTGGCGACAGGTTGTGATTAAATATAATCAGCTGAGCTGATTCGCGCTTGGCGATCTCAGCGATTTCCTCTAACTTGCCTGTCCCAATAAAAAACTTAGCATGCGGAGAGGTTCGAGAACCTCGAACGAGATCAACAATATCACCCCCAGCCGACCTAACCAGTTCTTCGAACTCACCTACATCTTCTGGCTCAGATTCACTGTTTAATTTAAGATGAACAAGCAGTGCTCGTTCACCAAAATCTGGTCTGTCAAAAAACAGCGACACCTTATTTGCTATAGATCATATTGATTAGCATTCTGGCCTTGAGTATTTTGGATATTGACCGGCTTGCTTGGCACAATAGTAGAAATTGCATGCTTATATACCATTTGACTGACCGTGCTTTTAAGCATAACCACAAATTGATCAAACGAATCAACAGTACCCTGAAGCTTGATTCCATTGACTAAAAAAATTGAGACTGGCGTGCGTTCTTTTCTGACCGCGTTTAAGAAAGGGTCTTGAATGTTTTGTCCTTTTGACATTGTTATTTCTCCTTGTATTGAAAATTCAATAATTGTGTTGCAATAATCGCAACTAAAAATTCGGGTGGGATTGCAAGTCACCCTTATAAAACCTGTTTAACATTGCGTACGTAACAGCAATTTAAAAGTATCACTTCAGCTTCAAAAGATTCTCGCAAAGCATTTTAGTACTGTAAAAGTGGCTGCCATCATCTACAGCAATTTGCTTGCAATTTGGCCAATTCCGCAACCATGTTTGCTGTCTTTTGGACAGCTGTCGGGTTGCTATTATCGCTCGTTCAACCGCTTCCTCTAGGCTGACATGGCCTTCCAAGTAACTCCACAGTTGGCTGTAGCCCGCCGCTCTAATTGAGGGCATGTCACTGTGTAAGTCACCACGATGAAACAGCTTTTTTACCTCATCTTCAAAGCCAGCTTCCATCATTGCAGTAAAACGTTGTTCAATTCGCTGATGCAGTAGGGCTCTATTTTGCGGAATGAGCGCATATTGCTGGACATCATATGTGTCCACAATTCCACCCTCAGATCGCTGCTGTAAGTCAGAGAGTGAAACCCCGGTAATTCTGTAAACCTCGAGAGCTCGCTGAATGCGTTGCGAGTGATTGGGATGAAGTCGCTCAGCAGACTTTGGATCCACTTTTTCAAGCTCTGCATGCAAACTTGACCAACCTTCGATATCCGCCTGTAGCTGAATACTATTTCTAATTTCGGCATCAGCCGCCGGCAAGTCAGACATACCCTCAAGTAACACCTTGAAGTATAGCATGCTCCCCCCTACCAAGAGGGGAATTCTACCCAATTTATGTATCTCAGCAATTTCTTTTTTGGCGTCTTGAGCAAAGTCTGCCGCGCTGTACGAATTTGCGGGGTCACAGAAGCCCAATAATCTATGGGGAGCCCTATTTAGAGTTTCAATATCAGGCTTGGCAGTACCTATATCCATTTGATCATATATCTGAGCCGAATCGACATTAATCAATTCAACTGGCATATGATCTCGCAATGCTATTGCTAGATCTGTCTTACCACTGGCGGTAGGACCCATGATAAAAATAACTGGGAGTTTTTTAACAGTCACAGGCGCACTCATCGACCACGTAAAAACAACTTATCCAGCTCATCGAGACTCAACTGAAAATAAGTAGGTCTACCATGGTTACACTGCCCACTTCGCTCCGTTGCTTCCATATCGCGCAACAGTGCATCCATTTCTGGAATAGTTAATTTACGATTGGCTCTCACCGACCCATGGCACGCCATAGTCGATAATATTTCATTAATTTGCTCTCTAATACGCGCTGAGGTTCCATGCTCCAAAATGTCAGAAATCACGTCTCTGAGTAGGGCTTCTACTTGGGTTCCCCTAAGAAGAGCGGGTATTTCTCGAACCACAATATTTTCCATTGCCGCGCGCTCAACAGTAAAACCTAGTCGCGAAAATACCTCGGGATTCTGTTCAACGGTATCTGCTTCTCTTTGGCTAACCGATAGGCTTTCCGGTACCAGCAATGGCTGCGAAATTAGACCCTCATTATCAAAGTCAGTTTTCATCTTCTCGTAGGTTATGCGCTCATGGGCGGCATGCATATCAACCACAATCATGCCCTGTTCGTTCTCAGCAAGAATATAAATTCCTTTTAGCTGAGCTATGGCAAAACCTAAAGGTGGAATGGTATCGGAGCCCTCTGAATAATCACTGCCATAGAGTGACTGATAAGCTTGCATCGGGGTATTAATTGCCCCACTTTTTGGAGCCACAGACTGGGCACCAAAACTATAAGACGATGGTGCAAGCCCCATTGAAGACTGCTGAGGAATAGATTCTTCGGGAAGACTTTGATTGACCAATGCTGGATCATGAGACTGAAGATGGTCCTGCGGACGATCCTCTGCTAATGCTTTCTTGAGCGTGCCACCCACAAAGCCGTGAATCATACGTCCATCTCTAAACCGAACCTCATGCTTGGTTGGGTGAACGTTAACATCAACATCTTTGGGTTCTATTTCTAAAAACAATACAAAGGCAGGATGACGACCATGATAGAGGACATCCTGATAGGCCTGACGCACCGCATGGGATACCACCTTGTCTTTAATGCTTCGTCCGTTGACGAAGAAGTGTTGCAAATCTGTTTGACTGCGAGAAAATGTAGGCAGGCCAATCCAGCCCCAGAGTCTTATCCCGCTACTCTGGTTATCAATATACAGAGCCTGCTCCATAAAGGGTCGACCGCAGATATCCGCGACGCGCTTTTCTTTCTCTTGAACAGTTTCTGCCGGCAGTAAATTGAGATTGACTCGCTGATTATGACGCAATGAAAAGGCGACCTGCATATGACTTAAAGCAAGCTTTTTGGCATGATCATCAATACGGTTGTATTCGGTGGTTTCTGTGCGTAGAAATTTGCGTCTGGCTGGCGTATTGAAAAATAGATCTCTGACTTCAACACTGGTGCCTTCAGGGTGAGCCGCGGGCTGCACATCGACATCCATATCACGACCCTCACTGACTGCTCGCCAACCCTGAGATTCTCCATTATTTGAGGTTAGGGTCAGGCGTGATACCGAAGCGATACTCGCCAGTGCCTCACCGCGAAAACCCAGTGTAGCAACAGCTTCTAAATCATCTATATCAGATATTTTACTGGTGGCATGACGACTTAATGCCAAGGGCATATCATCATGTTTGATGCCACAACCATTGTCTCGAACCATGAGGCGTTTAGACCCACCCTGCTCTACTTCGATATCAATGCGTGTCGCGCCAGCATCTAGACTGTTTTCAACCAGTTCTTTAAGTACTGAGGCTGGACGCTCAACAACCTCACCAGCAGCAATCTGGTTGGCCAACTGAGGGCTAAGTATATTTATATTTGGCATATCCTGTTTTTCGTCCTTTAGAAATAAATATCACCGACTTGGGATATTAATCTCCTGACCCACGCGAATGGTACTTGATGACATCTTATTGTAGCGCATAATTTTTGCCATTGAGATTCTATACTGTGATGCAATTTCAGATAGGGTATCACCGCGGGCAACGATATATTTTAGTGGCTTACCCTTCATCACCTTAGCCAGTAATGTCCCCTCAGGGGGATGCTCGGTGTAATACTGATCTATACCGCTAAAAATCGCTTTTGCCATTCTTTGCTGATAATCAGCGGTTCTGAGTTGGCGCGCTTCTTTAGGATTCGAAATAAAACCTGTTTCGATCAGTAACGAGGGTATATCTGGCGACTTTAGTACCAAAAATCCTGCCTGCTCAACTTTCTTTTTATGCAGTCTAGCCACAGATCCCATCTGCCTGAGCACATGCGCACCTGCTTCCAAGCTGGTACTCATGGTGGCGGTCATTGAAAGGTCGAGAAGCACTCCGGCGAGCATCTGATCCTTACTGCCAAGATTAAGCGCGGTAGCACCGCCAATTAAGTCGGCATTATTTTGTTTCTTGGCTAAAAATCGAGCGGCTTCACTGGTGGCGCCTTGATTGGAAAGCGCATACACCGAAGCACCATTGGCTCGTGGATCGGTGAAAGCATCTGCATGAATAGAGACGAAAAAATCCGCCTTATTATCTCTGGCTATCTGGGTGCGCTTACGATGAGCTAAATAATAATCCCCTTTGCGCACCAGAATACCTTTGTAGTTAGGGTCATTATCAAAAAGTTTTTCAAGGCGTTTGGAAATTTGCAGTACAACGTTTTTCTCCCTCATCCGCTGCGGACCCAAGGCACCGGGATCTTCACCCCCATGACCGGCGTCAATTGCGATAACAATCTTTCGATCAGACTGCTTGACTAGTTCATCCACTGTGCGGCTGACATTGCGTTTTTTGTCATAGAGATCAATAACCAGTCGATTACTGTATTGCTCATTGGCTTTGAGAGTAAAGTGTTTAGGCGTCACTGCAGATTTCAAATCCAATACGATACGCAGCTCTTTTGCACTGCGTTGCGCTGTGCGCATTTTAGTAATTGGGCTGTTTTTAAAATCCAGATTCGCGACTGAGGGTTGATTGGTGATATTAGAAATATCAATCACCAGTCGATGCGGGTTATCTAATGAGAAAACCTTGTATTCAATAGCGCCGCTAACATCGAAAACTAATCGGGTGTTGTCCGGAGCTCGCCAAACACGAACAGAATTAATTTCAGCGGCAACTACAGCTGGCACCCATTGGCCACCTGAAATAAAGAATAATAGCCCCATGGCAGCGGCGTAGCTTTTGAATATTCTAATAAATTGCACTGATGTTCCTAAATACTTTTTGACTCTTAGAGTCTCAAATTTTTACCTAAGTTCATTCACGCATTGACTACCTAAGCTAGTCTGCGCCGTTAATATTACTTGTCGTCCAGTTCCATTAGAGTTTATTTGCAGACTAATATCTGCTTTTGGCAACAGGCTTCCACCTTTACCGGGCCATTCTATCATGCACAGTTGAGCCTCTGTCAGATAATCATTAAAACCAATATCATAGAGCTCTTCTGGGTCTACCAAGCGATATAAATCAAAGTGAAACACCTTGCCTATCTCTAAATCATAGGGCTCAACCAGAGTGTAGGTGGGACTTTTAACTGAGCCCCTATGACCTAATCCATTAAGGATGCCGCGACTAAGGGTGGTTTTTCCCGCACCAAGATCGCCATTCAAAAGGATTAATAGCGGCGCATTGATTTGACCAATGACCTGAGCAATTTTTTCACCAAACACCTGCATCTTTTGCTCATCTTCAAGCAATATCTGCAGCTGATTGATGGGTTCAGCAGTCATTAAGCAAAGTCCTGATTCAACAGCTTTTTCACCCATGGAAAAATATCAGAGGCCGTTACACCTCGGTAACCTGATGTGCTAACTAGTTCATCGGCAGCAGCAGAATGTAAGCAACAACCCAGCTCTGTCGCTTGCTGTCTTTCTAAGCCCTGCGCCATTAGGCCGCCAATCATGCCACTAAGTATGTCACCCATACCGGCAGTTGCCATCGCGGGATTACCGTAGGGGCAGAGTTTAAAAATTTGATCCTCGGAAGAAATCACCGTGCCGGGGCCCTTGAGCAATACTAGAGCATTATATTTTTCTTTGATTTTTAACACCGCCGAAAAACGATCCGCCTGAATGTCTTCAACGGAAACGTCGAGTAGTCTCGCCGCCTCACCCACATGGGGTGTTAGCACCCATTGCTGAGCCTTGTCCTGTCGAACCACCCGCCCATCAGCAAGAATATTCAGCGCATCAGCGTCCATTACCATTGGTAAGCCTGTAGCCACAGCCTTTTGGAGTAACTGCTCTGACCATGGCGAACGCCCTAAACCGGGACCCACCACTAATACGCTTGGCTTTTCTAGCAGAGGCTCCAATTGCTGACCTGAAATAACACCGCAGGCCATAATCTCTGGGCATCGCGCTAAAATCGCTGAAATATGCTCTGGCTGTGTGGCCACAGAGGTTAGTCCGCTACCCACTTTAAGACTGGCTTCTGCAGCCAGTGAAGCGGCGCCACCGTACCCATGGTCGCCACCAATGATCATGCAGTGGCCCCGTTGATTTTTATATTCATCGCCTTCGAACTGAGGCAGGCACTCTAATAGATCATGAACGTCCATTAATTGCGCCCGCGGCGAGAAATCATCATAGGTTTCATCAGCTATATCCAGCGAATGATAGATCACCTCGCCACTGATAGCAGGACCACGAGCGGTAAATAGACCTGGTTTTGCTCCCACGAAAGTGACTGTAATATCTGCTTTTACCGCTCGATCATTAACCGTACCAGTATCCGCATTCAGTCCCGTGGCTATATCCATAGCCAATACGGGCAAACCCGCATGATTAATTTTGTCTACCGCCTGTGAATAGGTTTCTTTTAAGGCTCCTTTGGTACCAGTCCCCAGAAGGCTATCGACAATAATGCCTTGCTCTAACACCATGCTATCTGAGAAAGCTGTAAATTTAACCTTATTTTGCTCTGCAAACTCTCTTGCCTGTTGAGTTTGCTCTGAGAAATGACTGGCATCACCCAACTCAACTACCAGCACGGGAATCAAGCGTTGCGCTGCTCTGCCGGCCAAGATATAGCCGTCACCTGCATTATTGCCTGAACCACAAAAAACAGTGATCAAACTGGGCTGACCAAAAGCTTCTATTAGTTCTTCAAAGGCGGCAGTTCCAGCGCGATTCATTAATTTTATTGCGCCATTATTTAATTCACCAATGGCGGCTTGATCAATAGCGCGAACAGTTTTTGCGCTGTAAAGGTTATTATGAATCTGGCTATCTAAGGGAAAATGCGACATATTGTTTATATCTCAGTAAAATTGAGACAATTATAAGTGAGATTAATACAGAACACATGCTCGAAATCGTAGATCCCAACAATTTTGAAGAAGAAAAACTTCAGACACTTGCCAATAATATTAAAGATTGGGGTGAGTCACTGGGTTTTCAGCAAGTTGCCATCGTTAAGCCAAACCTTGATGAGGCTTCACAGCGCCTTCGGCTGTGGCTAGATAAAAGCTATCAGGGCAGTATGAGCTGGATGTCTGAACATGGTGACAAACGATATAAGATAGATAAGTTGTTACCTCGCACCCTGCGGGTTATTTCCGTAAGAATGGACTACTTAGCCGACGACAATATGGTGGCGGTGCTAAAAAATAATAATAAGGCCTATATTTCTCGTTATGCCTTGGGCCGCGATTACCACAAACTCATCCGTAAACGGCTGGCTGCACTCAGTAAAAAAATAGAGCAAAGCCTGCCTGAGTTAAATCTTTCCCAGCGACCCTTTGTGGATAGCGCGCCGGTTATGGAAAAGCCACTGGCGGAACAGGCGGGTCTGGGATGGATTGGCAAAAACAGCCTATTAATTAACAACAAGGCGGGTTCTTGGTTTTTTCTTGGCGAGGTCTATACTTCGTTACCGCTGCCGGTTGATAACTTAGAACAGCCTAATCGCTGCGGTAACTGTCGCGCCTGCTTGAAAATCTGCCCGACCGATGCCTTCCCCGAGCCCTATGTGCTGGATGCTCGGAAATGTATTTCTTATCAAACTATTGAAAATAAGGAATCAATTCCTGAATACCTGCGACCCCTAATGGGTAACCGTGTTTTTGGTTGCGATGACTGCCAAATTATTTGCCCATGGAACCGCGGCGCGCCAAAAACCCATGAAATCGATTTTTCACCCCGTCATAATTTGGACAATTCAGAGTTATTAACCCTGTTTAAGTGGAATGAAACGGAATTCCTGAGTAATACTGAGGGTTCACCCATTCGCAGAATAGGCTATCAACGCTGGTTGCGTAACTTAGCAGTTGGACTGGGTAATGCCGAGGGTTCTGAAGATATTCTTAAGGAGTTAGAAGCCACAGCACCTAGGGTATCTCCGCTAGCTAAGGAACATATCGACTGGGCTATAGATCAACAGCGACAAAAGCTAGTGTCTATTGCTGAATAAATACTTTTCGGTAGTAGGCTAGTTCAGCGATGGAATCATGAATATCATCCATGGCCAAATGTGAGCCTTTTTTATCAAAGCCATTCATTAACTCGGGCTTCCAACGTCGCACTAGCTCTTTTAGGGTGCTGACATCTAAATTGCGATAGTGAAAATAATTAGCTAACTCAGGCATATAACGCACCAGGAATCTTCGATCCTGACCAATTGAATTACCGCACATTGGTGACTGCCCTGCAGGCACCCACTGTTTGAGGAAATCTATGGTTGCTTTAGCAGCCTCAGATTCGGTTATTTGACTGTTGCGAACACGCTCAGTAAGACCTGACTTGCCATGTTGATTGGTATTCCACTGATCCATAGCTTGAAGCAGTTGTTCAGACTGATTTATGACGAGCGAGGGACCCTCAGCCAGCACATTTAGCTCGGAATCAGTGACCACCGTAGCTATTTCAATAATTCGTTCTTTTTCTGGATCTAGGCCTGTCATCTCTAGGTCAATCCAAATTAAATTAAGATTTTGGTCAGTCATACTGTTTATCCAAGTTGCAGGGGCTAATTTCACTAGGAAAGATTATGCTATATGCTTCACCTGTTAACCACCATAAATGATATGGTAGGCAAGTTTTAAATAATGGCTCATAGTTAAATGGCAAAACGAAGACTTAATAAACGCCAACAGGAACGCATTCAGTCGATCCAAGAAAAACGGCGGGAAAAGGCAAACGCCAAAACCTTGGACGATAAGGCATTTGAAAGCCTTGATGGTCTAGGTGCTGAAACTGCGGGTATCGTGATTACTAATTATGGCAGCCAAGTGGATATTGAGGGTGATTCTGAGCCCTATACAGGCAAACTGTTGCGTTGCTATGTGCGAGCCAATATCCCCACTCTTGTCACCGGAGATAGGATTATATGGCGTCCAGCCGAACCCAACGGGGTTGTAGTGGCCCTTGAACCGCGCTCCTCTGAATTAATTCGCCCTGATAACTATGGAAAGCTTCGCCCTGTGGTGGCCAATGTTGATCGCATTGGAGTTGTTTTTGCGGCGCAGCCCGCTCCTCAAAGAAATTTATTAGATCGCTATCTGGTGGCCGCTGAGGCCCAGGGTATCGAGCCTTTTTTAGTGCTTAATAAAACCGATCTTATTGACGCAGAAACTGATCATCAGGTTGCCTCGCTGGTTAAAGATTACCAATCCATCGGTTATAAGGTCATCGGTGTTTCCGCGAAAACTGACCAGGGTTTAGATGCACTTGAGGACTATCTGCATAATAAAAATTGTATTTTTGTAGGGCAGTCAGGGGTGGGTAAATCATCGCTTATCAATCAGTTGGTTCCGGATAATAATAGCGCTGTTGGCGCTCTGTCAGAAGCCACTAATGAAGGCACTCATACCACCACGGCCTCGAAATTAATTCACCTGAGTAAAGGTGGCGTTATTATCGACTCCCCGGGTATTCGGGAATTTGCCCTAACTCATTTAGATCAAGAAACCATTATTAACGGCTTTAAGGACTTTAGACCCTTCTTAGGGCACTGCAAATTTCGTGACTGCAAGCACCAGTCTGATGCTGGCTGTGCCTTAGTCGCGGCATCCAAAAATGGCGATATTCTTCAAAGTCGTCTGGATAGCTATAGGCAAATTATAAATAGTCTTGAAAAATAAGCCTCAACTGCCCTTGCTCTGAAAAAATCTGTTAAAATTATCACCCAACAACCTACCTAGACAGATTATGAATCATCTCATTGAACCCGAGCAGTTAAAACAGCGCCTTGGCGAAGAAAATTTAATTATTATCGACCTGTGTAACCCAGCTCTGTATCAACAACAGCATATTCCTGGGGCCATACAGCTTTCAGGCCAACGGCTAGTTGCTGGTACAGCACCTATACCTGGCGCCTGTCCTGAACTTTCTAAACTTTATGAAGTGATGGCTTACCTGGGTATTGATGATTCAAAACAGGTGGTTTTATGTGATGATGAAGGCGGCGGTTGGGCCGGCAGAATGGCTTGGTCCATGGACCTTTTAGGCTTGCATAATTGGCTGTACTTAAATGGTGGGATTGTGCCTTGGATTAAAGAAGGATTTCCTACTGAATCAACTGTCAATCAACCTAACAGCATTGAGATCAATTCAACCATTGAACCTCAGCCAACCACCAGAATTATCGCAGACGAAATTATTCAATTACTGGATACAGAAAATTTTGCGGTTTGGGATGCGCGCAGCCCGGGGGAATATATGGGAAGCATGGCGCGCTCGGCCAGAGCAGGCCATATTCCGGGTGCTATTAATTTAGAATGGACTGATCTTATGGATCGCGAGCGTAATTTCCGGATTCGCGAAGATGCCCAGCAAATACTTGAGAGCTTAGGGCTTACCAAAGACAAGCAGATTGCGACCCATTGTCAGAGCCATCATCGATCAAGCTTTACCTACATGGTAGGCAAAATACTGGGTTACAATAATATTCGCGGCTATGACGGCTCATGGGGCGAATGGGGCAACCTTGAACATACACCGATTGAACTAGGCCCACAAAAATAGAGACTCATTATGGATCATCGCACTGAATTATTTGTGGCATTACAACGCTTATTACCTAAGCACTTTTTATCTAGAGCCATTGCTAAGCTGGCAGAATCAAAATATAGGCCAGTCAAAAATTGGCTTATTAAGCGTGCTATCAAAACCTTCAATATTAATATGGATGAGGCGTTGAGTGACGACCTTGAAAGCTATGACAACTTTAATGCCTTTTTTACACGAGAGTTAAAACCCGAGGTTCGACCCTTAGATAAACGCTCTAAGGTCATCACCTCACCTGCTGACGGTGTCATCAGCCAAGCCGGTGCGATCAGAAAAAATAAAATTTTGCAGGCAAAAAATGTCGATTACTCTCTTGCTCGCTTAGTGGGTGATTCGTTGCAGGCAAAAAACTATGAAGATGGCGTGTTTGCAACCGTTTATCTTTCACCTAAGGATTATCATCG
>JABBBH010000010.1 GCA_018607525.1 SAR92 clade bacterium | reverse complement strand
TGGGTATGTTTTGCTTTGGTAATCTGATGCGCGAATGCGGTGTTGTCAATCGATTGAGCGATACCGTGCAAAATGCATTAATCAATGTGGTAACCATTTTCTTGGGCTTGGGTGTAGGTTCGAAAATGAGTGCTGAAAAATTCCTTAATCCAGAAACCATGGGTATCTTGGCGTTGGGTGCAGTGGCTTTCTGTATTGGTACAGCCTCGGGTGTGTTGATGGCTAAGCTGATGAATATGTTCTCAAAAGATAAGGTTAATCCGCTTATTGGCGCTGCAGGCGTTTCAGCTGTGCCTATGGCGGCTCGTGTGGCCAACAAGGTGGGTCTTGAGGCTAACCCCCACAACTTCTTGTTAATGCATGCGATGGGGCCCAATGTGGCTGGCGTAATCGGTTCTGCTGTGGCTGCTGGTGTGATGATTAACCTTGTCAATGGTATGTAATGGCTACAACCCAATCGATAATTATTAAAAAATTAGTTGGGGCATTTTCACCAGATCATTTAGAAGTGATCAATGAAAGTGCCTCTCATAATGTGCCTGAGGGTTCCGAAAGTCATTTTAAAGTGGTTTTGGTGAGCCAGGGTTTTGAGGGCCAGTCTGCGGTAAAGCGACATCAGTCTGTTTACGCAGTTTTAGCAGCGGAATTGCAATCTGGTGTTCATGCCCTTGCGCTTCATACTTACCTGCCAACTGAGTGGGAAAAGCAGCAGTTTGTGCCCAGTTCGCCTAACTGTTTAGGTGGTTCCAAAAAACCTTAAATTTTCATATTCATTGCATGTCAAACCATGTCTTTGAGCCAGTAAAATTAACATTTTCATAGTTTCTCCAAAGCCCAACCGATTCACCGCATATACGCGCCTATTCAACGAATAACGCTGGTGCCAGCATAATTTCACCCGCAAAATTGTCCATTGCTATATCTCTGTAGCTGATTCTACAGGAACACAACAAAAAACTCATCCAGGGGGATGTTATGCTTCATCAGTTAAGTTTTAAATCAGTAAACGGGTTATTTGGGATTACTAGAGATAAATCAAATGCTCTGTTAATTCTGCTAGCTTCTATCTTGCTAACCGCTTGCGGGGGTAGTGAGGTAAAAAAGGAGTTGTTACCAGAACCTGGCCCTGATGGGAAAAATCCTACAATCCTTAATTCCCTTGTGGTTAACAAATGTAACTATACAAAATCTGTTGGCTTGGACAATACCATTTTGTTTGAGATTGAAGGTTCTGAGTCCCTTATGAAGCCAGTGGTAACTATTCTTGGTGAGAGAGCAAATGTTGTTGGGAATTGGACGGGTGCCGTTGATGTTAATGGTTCGGCTAAAAAGTGGAGGGCAGAATTTCCCGTGCTTGGGACTGAAACCGTTGACGATAATTTAAAATTATTTTTAGCATCTTTTTCAAATTTCAAATACGAAGATATTCAAAAAGGGATTGAAAAAATTTCCCATTCTGTATCATTCCAAGACCTGGCTGAAGAAATAGGCAATGACCTACCTGAGGGAGATGCAACTAGTCTACTAGCTTCAGCGATCACATCTGAGTATGGCGTTGTAATAACCGACGAACAACAACAGGATTCAAGTTTTAGCTATGATCGGCTCTTCGAGCTGGTTCTTGCAGAAGAGATCTTTTTCAGCAAGTTTGTTCCTGGAGTAAAAACTGTTAATGCAGAACTCAAAGAGTTTATTGCTTCCTATTCAGATTCAGTAAATGTTGAGGATATTTCTGACTCTACATCATTCGCTGAATTTGGTGATTGTTATCTAGCAGATGCACTTGAAGGCAAATATGATTCCTTAGAAATACCAGATGATAAGGTTCAGGATGTAAAATTTGACTACAGTCAGGTTTATTTTAGAGTACTACAAACAAAACTCAACGAAAGAAAAGATTTTAACAATTACCCAACAGTTGCTGAACTTCAAGAGGAAGTAAAAGGCTTTGTAGCCTCCTTTGCTGGCACTCCTGCGTCAGATATTGAACTCTTTACAACATTCTCTGAATTGGGCGGTGCTGATTTAGCAGCAGCCCTTACTGCTGAATACAATATCGAAATTAGCCAAGAGGACCAGCTAGCCCCAATGTTTAGTTATGGTTCACTCTTTGAAAGAGTTCTTGCGGCAGAGCTGCCTTCGGTGATAAAACTTAAACAAGTACTTGCGCCCTATAATAAAGGAATCATCGAAGACAATGGTGGCGATGTTCTTGATATACCGCTTGCATTCCTAAGTTTAGGTACACCTTCAGAGGATAATAAGCAAACCGAAGAAGTGATTAAGGAAATTACTACAGCTTTTGACATTAAAACTACGCAAGAAAATATAGACGAAATAGTTAGTGCTGATGTGCCTCAATATGCTTGGCTTGATAAAATTCAGTCACTCGAAATCCCGGTAACTATTACCTATGCTGATACCAGTGGTATGGTTGGTAATGATGTAACGCTAACCTCAACTGATGCCCTACGATACTGTGATGATGGCGTCTGTCAGTGTTTTCCTGAAGATATTTCAGGCCAATGGCAGCTTAGACCCAAGGCCGGATCTATGGGTGTAGGTCGTGCAGAGGGTAATATTGGTGACTGGTCTGCTACAGACTTCGTCTGGGGCACACAGCGTGCCTGTTTGTGGGATGATA
>JABBBH010000015.1 GCA_018607525.1 SAR92 clade bacterium | reverse complement strand
TTTATTGAACGTATTAACCAATTTGACCATCTAAAAATTACCACATTCCCCACTAGCACAGTGGTTCAGGGTGAGTATGATCATGCTATGCAGGCGGTGCAAAAAACCATTGCCGACTGTTATAAAGAATTTAATATGGCGGTCTATGTGATGAAAGTCATTCCCGGATACGAGGCACTTAAATAATGTTTGAATGGCTCGGGTTAGAAACCATTGCGGTGGTCTTAGGTATTGCGTATTTACTGTTTGCCATGCGCGAGAATAGTCTTTGTTGGTACTGCGCCTTTATCAGTACTGGCATCTACATATGGATATTTGGCGATGTTAGCCTGTATATGGAATCCGCGCTCAATGCTTATTATATGGTGATGGCGGTTTATGGTTGGTACCAGTGGCAGCGAGGTGGCAATAGCTCAGAAGGTATTAGGCTCAGCGCTTGGGGAGTCAAAAATCATCTATCCGCCATTGGCTTAGTGTTGGTTTTATCGGCAGTATCGGGCTATTTATTATCGCAAAACACCGATGCCAGAATGCCTTATATTGATTCCTTTACCACCTGGGGCAGTGTAATAACCACCTATATGGTGGCGCGCAAGGTCATTGAGAATTGGTTGTATTGGATTGTTATAGATTCGGTTTCCATCTTTTTGTATATCGATCGCGAGCTCTATCAGACAGCGGGCTTATTTGCGCTCTATTTGGTGCTTGCGGTGATTGGTTATCTGGCCTGGAGAAAAGCCTATCTCGAGCAACAACAGCTCTCTAGCTGAGCAAACTATCATTGAGTGGCGCCAGTGGCAGGCGCCATTTCAATCTAAGCCTCAGATTGTTTCGCAACTTGAGGGCGGACTGACTAATACCAGTTATCTTATCGAAGCGGGCTCTGAGCGTGCGGTACTTAGAATCAATAATCCCCAAGCCGTTCAGCTAGGGATTAATCGTGATAATGAAATCACTATCTTAAAAAAAATAGCCTCTATCGCTGTTGCGCCAAACTATTATTTTGCCAATTCACAGTATTTAGTGAGTGAATACATTGATGGTGAAACTAAAGATGTAGATGGTATTTCACAGCCGGCGATTAGACAGCAAATTTTTCAGGCTATTAAAGCTATTCAGACAACAAAACTGCCCAATTTAAAGCGCTTTAATTATAAAAAATATTGTCAGATCTACTGTTCACAGATTTCTGGCGAGTATTTAGGTCAGTCGGCAGTCCATCAGCTTTTAAATTTAGCTCAACAAATTGATAGCGCTGATTGGCAACCCGTCCTCTGTCATCATGATTTAATTCCTGAAAATATCATCCATAACCAACAGGGCATCAGCATCATTGATTGGGAATATGCGGGTTTGGGTCACCCACAATTTGATTACCTGCGTATTTTTAGTAAGCAGCAGAGGGAAAGTTTGGGTATAGAGCCCAATCTAAACTTAGAAAGACTTCAGGCAGTGTTGGATGAGCTATGGTTTGCTGTACGTTATCCTGTAAAACAGCTGAATCTTGAGATACAGCTTAATAAAATTCTTTTAAAAGGTTAGAGCAGTGACAGATAAATATAATCAGTTAACCCCAGAAGAGCAGCGAATTATCCAGTACAAGGGTACGGAAATGCCGTTTACCGGCGAATATAACGATCACCATGGCAGTGGTACCTATTTGTGTAAACGCTGTAATACGCCGTTATATCGCTCAGACAGCAAGTTTTCATCGGGCTGTGGTTGGCCGAGTTTTGATGATGAGATTGCGGGTGCGGTAAGACGAGAAGTTGATGCTGATGGTCGGCGGGTTGAGATTCTATGTGCTAACTGTGATGGCCATCTAGGGCATGTATTTGAGGGCGAACAATTTACTCCCAAGAATACGCGTCACTGTGTGAATTCCCTTTCTTTAAGCTTTGTTGCTAACCAGCCGTCCGAATAAGATACCCACTTCAAATAAAAGCCACATTGGTATGGCTAAAAGTGCCTGAGAAATAATATCTGGGGGCGTTAGCAGCATGCCCGCAACAAAACAGAGTACGAAAACATAGGGTCTCTTTGTGGCAAGCTTATCGGGGTTGACTGTTCCCAACCAAGATAAAATGACCACGGCAATAGGTATTTGAAAACTCAGGCCAAAGGCCATAAACAATTTCAAAACAAAATCCAAATAGGCGCGGATATCCGGCATCACACTGATGCCTTCAGGTGCTACGCTGGTAAAAAATAAGAACACCAGCGGGAATACCAGGTAATAGGCAAAGGCCATGCCGGTATAAAATAAAATCACACTGGCACAAAATAGCGGTAGGGCAATTTTCTTTTCTTGTTTGTAGAGCGCCGGCGCTACAAAGGCCCATAGCTGATAAAGAATATAGGGCATGCTTAAAAACATTGCGGATACCAATGCCAGTTTAAATGGAGTTAAAAAAGGCGAGGTAATTTCGGTAGCAATCATGGTCGATGTGCTAGGTAAAAAATCTCTTAATGGTTCTGATATATACAAATAGAGCGATTCGCTAAAGGGAAATAGAACAGCGAAAACCACAAGCACCACAAGAAAAACCCGCAACAGACGGTTGCGTAGCTCTAAGAGGTGCGCCATCAATGGCTGTTTAACGGAAGCCTGTGAATCAGTCATTTCAGGGTTGACCTGTTTTGTGGCTTTCTAGTGACTGTTCAAGCTGATCTTT
>JABBBH010000004.1 GCA_018607525.1 SAR92 clade bacterium | reverse complement strand
CCTACAATTCCACCAGAGCAAACTTTCATACCCGAATTACGCACATTCGACAGCGTATCCAAACGATCCTGAAAGGTTCTGGTTGTAATAATATCGCCATAGAATTCTTTAGAGGTATCGAGGTTGTGATTGTAATAATCCAAGCCAGCTTCAGACAGTGTATCTGCCTGATTTTCACTGAGCATACCCAGAGTCATACAGGTTTCTAGACCTAGTGACTTAACCTCTTTAATCATCGCTTCAATCGCAGGAATATCCCGATCATGGGGTGAGCGCCAAGCAGCACCCATACAAAAACGGCTAGAACCACTGACTTTAGCCGCCTTAGCGGCTTCAATTACCTGCTCAATTTGCATTAACTTTTCTTTTTCAAGCCCAGTGTCATAGCGAGCACTCTGAGGACAGTATTTACAGTCTTCTGGGCAGGCACCGGTCTTAATTGATAACAAAGTACTTAACTGCACTTCATTAGGATTAAAGTTTTGGCGATGAACCGTTTGCGCCTGAAAAAGTAGATCGTTAAATGGCATTCCAAAAAGAGCGAGAACTTCATCTCTAGACCAATCATTTCTGACTTCTTGTTGTTGGCTTGCGTGCATTGCGGGTTATCCTCGTCGATGCGAAAGTATAAAAGTAGTCATGATAGGCGTTACTAATTAGCTGTCAACCAAAATTAATATTTAAAGTTAACAGCGGGTATAACTAATGCTTTTGATCTAGAAAAATTACTATATGAATTGATTACAGGATTTACTGGAATTAGCTATTTTTTGGTCTAACCTTATGTCCGAGGAGCATTGAAACTCTCACAAGGATTCACCCATCTTTTAGGTGGGGAGTCCTTCCAAATACAATACCCACTTGTGGGGAATAGGGAGGGCAGTAACTTGTGGCTGTTTCGATTACTCCCCACCACCATATCAAATGGAATCGGAGAACTACAGGGATGTACACCTCTCAAGGAAGCGAGATCACAGGGTGTAATTAACAGGAAGTTTAGTTACAGAGTAATTTACACAAAGACGGGCGAAACTGCGGACAACCAAGTCACAAGGGTTTTTTCAGGTTAGCTGGAAACAACCATATTATCTCGATGAATAAGCTCATCGTCGTCGCAATATCCAAGTATTGTAGCGATTTCTTTGGTGCTTTTTCCTTGAATAAGTCGGGTTTCGTCCGCATTGTAATTAACTAGTCCTCGAGCAACTTCTTGGCCACTAGAGTCTTCACAGCTTACGAGTTCACCACGGGTGAATTCCCCGCTGACTTGGGTGACGCCCACAGCCAAAAGACTTCGCCCCTGCTGACGTAATACTTTTGCCGCACCATCATCGAGCACCAAACGACCCTTAACTTGCAACTGACCCGCTAACCATTGCTTGCGAGCAGCAATAGGTGTCTGCCCTGCCTGCAACAATGTGCCTAAATTTTCACCCTCACAGATCCGCGTGAGTATATCTTGATTGCGCCCGCCGGCAATGACCGTATTACAACCCGATCTTGAGGCTAACCTTGCCGCTTCAAGTTTGGTCTGCATGCCACCTCGACCTAAGGCACCATTACTACTTCCTGCTAGTGCGTCTAGACTGCTATCCGAGGCTAAGGCCTGAGTGATTAACTGCGCATCCTTATTTTCATCAGGATTGGCGTCAAACATACCGTCTTTATCGGTTAAAATAACTAACGCATCAGCATCAATAAGATTGGCAACCAAGGCAGCCAACCGATCATTATCACCAAACCTTATTTCATCCGTAACAACCGTATCGTTTTCATTAACAATTGGTACAACCTTTAATTCCATCAGTGTTTGAATCACACTGCGGGCATTTAGATAACGCTCTCTATTAGCCATATCATCATGGTCGAGCAAAATCTGTGCAGTTTGACGATCAAAGCGTCTAAAACTGGTCTCATAGGTTTGAATAAGGCCCATTTGGCCCACCGCAGCGGCAGATTGCAGCATATGAATACTCTCAGGACGGGTCTCTATACCAAGACGCACTAAACCCTCGGCCACAGCACCAGAGGAGACCAATACCACCTCTTTGCCTGCCGATAAAAGCTTTGCAATTTGCTCGACCCAGGCGTCAATCGCCTGACGATCGATACCCGCGCCATCATTGGTGAGTAACGCACTACCCACCTTAATGACCAAGCGCTTTGCATTACTTATGGTCTGTCTGTCCATACTACTTACTCTGCTTAAATCACTTTATTCTGCGTAGACCACTTCTACGTCAAAATCGTCATCATCATCGTCGTCATCATTTTCTTCTTTCTGTGTCTTACGCGCCTGTTTTCGAGACTCCGCAAGTTCTTCTATACGTTGGCGTGCCTCTGACTGCATCTGATTACGACGCTCTTCTTCAGCTAACACTAACTCTGCATCTTCTCTCTCTCGGCCACGCAATTCGTCAATATGATCCATAATAGCCGCACAAAGATCCTTGGTACCATTTGAAGTTAGCCCGGAAATTCTAAAGACTGGACCCTGCCAATTTAAATTGTCGATCACTGCCTGGCAGCGCTCTTCAATTTCTTCTTCTGGCAACAAATCAAGTTTGTTCAACACCAACCAGCGTTCACCCGATGCCATGGTAGGACTGAACTTTAACAATTCTTCTTCAATAATCTGCGCATTATCTGCTGCAGAATCACCCTGATAAGGAAACATATCTACCAGATGCAGTAATAACCTTGTTCGGGTTAAGTGCTTTAGAAATCTAATCCCTAAACCAGCACCATCAGAAGCACCTTCAATCAAGCCAGGAATATCAGCTATAACAAAACTCTTGTCAGCGCTTAAACCCACCACACCTAAATTAGGAATCAGGGTTGTAAAGGGATAATCAGCAACCTTTGGACGCGCGGCAGATACCGAACGAATAAAGGTTGATTTCCCAGCATTGGGTAATCCCAATAAGCCTACATCCGCCAGCACTTTAAGTTCTAGCTTAAGCTCGCGCATTTCACCTTCCTGACCCGGTGAAGTTTGCCGCGGCGCGCGATTAGTACTGGATTTATATCTGGTATTACCTAACCCATGATAGCCACCCTGGGCAACTAGTAATTTCTGACCTAACTCTGTTAGATCACCTAAAATATCACCGGTTTCTTCATCTAAAACAGTAGTTCCCACAGGTACAGAAAGGACCAGATCATCACCGCCTCGACCCGTACATTCGGAACTACTTCCCTGTTGACCGCTTTCAGCTCTAAAGTTTCGGGTGTACCTATAGTCAATCAGTGTATTTAGACCTTCTATAGCCTCTAAATAAACACTGCCGCCATCACCGCCATCACCGCCATCAGGGCCGCCTTTGGGAATATATTTTTCACGACGAAAACTCAGACAGCCATTGCCGCCTTTACCCGCGTGAACCTTAATAGTCGCTTCATCAACAAATTTCATAGCATTAGTTTACAGTTGTTATTAGACGCTGTCTGTCCTTTCAAGCAAAAACAATCAGCCAAAAAAAAAGCCCCGCATGGGGGCTTTTTAACTCAAGGGGTAATAATTACGCGGAAACCACTTGAGCATATTTTCTGTTTTGTGGTCCTCTTTGGACAAATTCTACAACACCATCCGAAGTTGCGAATAATGTGTGATCTTTACCCATACCAACATTTTCACCAGCATGCATCTTTGTGCCACGCTGACGAACAATGATGCTACCAGCATTAATTTGCTGTCCACCAAAGACTTTAACACCTAGTCGCTTACTCTCTGAGTCGCGACCGTTACGAGTACTACCACCAGCTTTTTTATGAGCCATTTTCTATCTCCTCTCAGAATTACCCAGCAGCGATGCCAGTAATTTTAACTTCTGTATACCACTGTCTGTGGCCCTGTTGCGTGCGTGAATGCTTACGACGACGGAACTTAATAATCTTAACTTTATCGCCACGGCCGTGCGCCATAACTTCTGCAGTTACTTTGCCGCCTTTAACATTTGGTGTGCCAATCTTAACTTTAGCACCTTCACCTACCATCAACACGTCTTCAAAATCGATGCTGTCACCAGTGGCCACATCCAATTTTTCGAGACGAAGGGTTTCACCTTCAATTACTCGATGTTGTTTACCACCACTTTTGATCACTGCGTACATGTATAACTCCAATATCGCTGGGTCGTTATCGACCTTATCAACTAAATTCTTTCTGCAAGCGGTTCAGCCTGCTTTTAAGGGCGGCAATTCTAATAGAACGGTGTGCGCTTAGCAAGCATTAATAGTAGCAAATTTAGCAATCGGAAAGCTAAGTGAATTCTACTTTGAATTAAGCCATATTAATGAGGCATTTCGGCCGCAAACTTTCTCGCGGCGATAGGAGTAAAATAAGTCTGATTGGCCGTAACTGCAAAACTCGCCACCATAGACCTGAGTCACCCCTCTTTTAGTCAATTCAGCCCTTGCCAATGCATAGAGATCGGCTGAATAATGCCCCTGAGATGTTTCAACAAAAGCTTTTTTTATACTGTCTTTTTCATTGTTAGTAACTGCCTTAGATAAAAATGCTGATAGCACCTCAGTGCCCACTTCAAAGTGCCTAGCACTGATTGCTGGACCCATATAGGCCATCAGATTATCACCCGGTGCAAACTGCTCTAAAGCCTTGCTGATAATGCCGCCACATAGGCCGCGCCAACCCGCATGCACCGCTGCTACCTGCGTACCCTGTTGATTGCACAGTAATAATGGCATGCAATCCGCTGTAAGAATCGCACAGGGCTGATTCACAATATCAGTATAGGCACCATCCGCAGAGGGCAATGAAGGGTTATTTTGCGCATAAACCACCTCAGCACCATGCACCTGATCTAGCCACACTGGCTCCAAAGTTAAATCTAGCTGTTTTCGAAGTAGTGACCGATTAGTAGCAACCTGAGCGGGATTATCACCCACATGGGTTGCAAGATTGAAATGATCATAGGGTGACAAGCTAGTCCCACGGGCGCGCAGGGTAATTGCTGCACTCACGTTAGCAGGTGCAGGCCAGTCGGGGATTAGATAATCAAAGGCGGCTTTGCTCATCGCCTAATCGTGCCAAAAGAGCTTCAAAATCTGCCGGCAATGGTGATGACCAACTTACCTCTTCGCTCGTATGAGGATGAATCAGCGCTAACTCGGCAGCATGCAATGCTTGACGTTCAAAGTTACGCAGAAAATCAATAAATTCAGCGGAGGTACCCTTCTGAATTTTAAAACGCCCTGCGTAGAGGCTGTCGCCTACCAAAGGGTGGTTTAGGTGTGCCATATGCACTCTAATTTGATGAGTACGTCCTGTTTCTAATTGCAGTTTGATGTGACTGTGCCCATGAAAGCGCTGTAAAACAGAATAATGGGTTCTCGCCTCTTTGCCATCTGAAACCACAGCCATCTTTATTCGCTGTCGTGGATGCCGACCAATGGGTTGGTCAACCACCCCACTGCCCGTTAGCAATCCATTAGCAACGGCTTGATAAACACGCTTAACCGACCGCGCCTGCAGCTGTGCCACCAAGTGTGTGTGAGCCTCTAAGGTTTTTGCTACCACCATCAAACCGGTGGTGTCCTTATCCAAACGATGAACAATCCCAGCGCGTGGCACGTGACTCAGTAATGGACAATGAAATAGCAGGGCATTAAGCACCGTACCTGAGTAATTTCCAGCGGCTGGATGTACCACAAAGTTAGCGGTTTTATCGATCACTAAAATATGTTCATCTTCATAGACAATATTGAGGGGAATGTCCTCAGCCACCCACTCACCCTCAGCCACCATAGTTGCTTTAATAATCAACTGCTCACCACCCAACACTTTCTGCTTGGGTTGCCACTGATTACCGTCTACAGTCAACGATCCCTGCTTTATCCATTGCTGTAATCGCGAGCGTGAAAACTCTGGAAATAACTGCGACGCAACCTGATCTAAGCGCCGGCCACAGTCATCCGTTGGCACTTGCGAATCTCGCTCGATCTGGGTCGCCATTTCATCCGCTGGCTCGAGGGTTTGACTGTCCTGTGGATTCATAATTTTATGATTTAAATCTGTTGTTTTAGTTTGCTGTTGAACTTTCGCTGCCAATCAACACTCATATATAAAGCAGATTGGCTTGCACTCTGCTCTGTGTTTAAATACCCAGCTACATTTAGTACAGTTAAATTCCTCTGGCAGAGAATATTACATGAAAAACATAACGCGTATTGGTTTGATTTTGACTATGGCCATTCTAACCAGCTGTTCTTTGCTTGGTTCAGAGGATCAAGATGAAACTGAAACTGAAGAAAGCGGTTATACCGAGCGCGAGTTTTACGACAAAATTCAACGTAGTCTCAACTCTAGAAACTGGCAGGTAGCGATTGGCAACCTGCAACTTTTAGAGTCACAGTTTCCCTTTGGAAAATATGCAGAACAGGCTCAGCTTGAACTCATTTATGCACAGCATATGACCAGCGATCATGAATCCAGTATTGCTGCTGCCAAACGCTTTATTCGCCTTCACCCCCAGCATCCCAATATTGATTATGCAATTTACGTCAAAGGGCTAAGTGAAATTAATCAAAATGGTCGACTATTTGATGGCTTTTTATCCATTGATAACAGTAAGCGTGATATAGGCACGGCGCGAGAAGCTTTCGCTACCCTTGGCCAACTGATTTCGCTCTACCCAAACAGCCCCTATGCACCGGATGCTCGCCAACGCTTAATTAGCCTGCGCAATCAACTAGCGCGCTCAGAAATCAATGTGGCTAACTATTACTTCTCAAGAGGCGCGCTAGTGGCTGCTGCTAACCGCGGTCAATATGTAGTAGAAAACTTCCAGCAGTCACCTGCTGTCGCTGATGGTCTAGCTGTTATGGCTCAGGCGTATCACATGTTAGGCAAATCAGATATGGCGCAAAACAGCATCGAAGTATTAGCGGCCAACTACCCAGATTACCCTTTACTTGAGGGCGATCAATTTGATTTTGATAGTAGACCCTTATTTCCAAGTAATTGGTTCTTGAGCAAACTTAATCAACGTTTTAAATCTGAAATTGTTCCGCCAGCATTTGATACACGTACACAATATAATAGTTTGCCCCAATAAGTATTTGATACCGTTTAAATACAGCATTGAGGTGATCGCCGAAGTAAAATTAAGTCTATCCTTAGATTTAATCAACAGGACTATTTAACTGGATCAGAAAACCTTAGGTAATTAAAGCAAATGAGCAAACAGACAATTATCAAAGAGATGCGCGTCTTACCCACCATTGACGCCAATACCGAAATCAATCGTCGCGTAAACTTCATAAAACAACAGCTTGAAACATCGGGCTGTAAAAGCTTAGTACTTGGTATTAGCGGCGGTGTTGACTCTTTTAGCTGCGGTCGGCTTGCCCAGCTAGCTGTGGAACAGCTCAGGCAGCAAAATCCAGACAGCTGTTATCAATTTTATGCGGTTCGCCTGCCCTACGGCACTCAACAGGATGAGCAGGATGCAAAGATTTCTCTCGATGCTATAGCGCCAGATAAGATACTTACCGTTAACATCCAACAGGCAACTGATGCAGTTAACCAACAGGTTTGCCATACACTTGAGCAGGTCGAAGGTGCTATTAGCCCTGAAGACATTGATTTTGCCAAGGGCAATGTCAAAGCACGAGTGCGAATGACTAGCCAATATCAGGTTGCTGGCCTCGTAAATGGACTAGTCTTAGGTACAGATCATTCCGCCGAAAACATTACTGGCTTCTATACCAAACATGGTGACGGTGCCTGTGATTTAGCCCCGCTCTTTGGCCTAAGTAAACGTCAGGTTAGATTGCTTGCCAAAACCATGGGCGCACCGGATTCTATTACCTATAAAACACCTACTGCTGACCTTGAGTGTCTCAGCCCGCAAAAAGAAGATGAGGCCGTACTGGGTATTTCCTACGATGATATTGATGATTTCTTAGAGGGTAAACCCGTCCCTGAGGCCAGTGAAAAGCGTTTGATTGAAATCTACAATAAAACCCAACACAAGCGCCTGCCCATAGCGACGATTTATGATTAACGCCTAGCGTCTATACCACCATAGTTTTTCAATCCTAACCTCGGCTTCTGTGTCACTCGTAGAACTGCCTTTTTTGAGGATAAGCTTTAAACCCTGAATTATATTAATTGAAACCGTTTTATTTTTATCTGAAACCATTACCTCCAGATGCCAAATTTGACTGCTTATATCGCATGCATAGCTTTTTTTACGCGTCACATTATCTAGGCAATGAAATTCCACTATTGTTGCAGAAATTCCCTCCCGCTCTGTTATCTTATTCAATCTAAACTGACCGCTAGCATCTATATTGCTGTCGTAACTCAAGAAATAATCTTTATCTTGTATAAAGTCTTCAATAACTTTATTTGCTGTTTTCTCAAGCGCACTTCTTAGGACAAAATTACTCACCACATGATGGCTAATATGGTTTGAATGAATCACTGTAGCTGCCACTATTTGTAAAAAAAGCAACAACACCAGGGTTAATACCAAAATAGAGCCATGCTGAGACTTCATATGGCAACCACCACTATCTTTGAAATAGGTTCATTATGGGAATAGTGGTCATGAGGAGTTTGTGTGTTTCTCCTTGGGCAATTTCAACCTGTTGATCGGCATAGCTTAACGCGGTCTTTGGCTGTTCACTGCCCAGCCAAGAATCCTTAAGCAATAAAAAAACTTTTACCGCTACCACCTGTTGCCATTGGGGAGCCGAAAAGGGTGCGGCTAAAAAATCTAACTCATTAAACAGGATGCAGTCTTCGAGAGCAGCCGTTTGCCTGAAGCCGTATTCCAACTGGAAGTCGTAAACTCCCTCTGCCAAGGGTTCAGCGGGTGCATATCGACCCTTCAAATAACGACGTCGCTTAAACACATTATCCACAGATAGGTAGTAAATAGTTTGCTGCCACTGTCTTATAGATACTGTATTTATTTCGGTGGGTGGAATAGAACCCGAGCCCCATAAAATATCAAAATTATCCGCCAAACTGTGCACATACAATTCACCTAATTTCAGCTTTGATTTGGCGTTTAATTTTTGCCCAGATACTCTGCGCACTATGAGCACATCCGTTCCGGGTTTAACCCTGTCAGAACCACAGATTCGGTAACCCTTAGCAACATTATTTTTACCCGAAACCGTATAGGGCATGGCCTGAGTAATATTCGGTCTATTTAATGTTTGGCAAATGTCTGGAAGCACTGCAACTGGCGTAACTGAACCTGAAATGGCTGAGCCTAAAAGAGCTGAACGATCAAACTCCCCATAAAACCCAGCCATTGAGACTTCATTACCTAAGAAACTGACAAGATACTGTCCGGTTTGTAACAAATTCCCTGCGGCTTTAATTTCTTCCATAAATTTTGCTGTTTTCACAAGGGTGCTATTAAGTATTGAGACTATAAAAATACTTAACGCTGCCGCAATCATTAGCTCGATTAAGGTATAGCCTTGGCAGTTTTTTTGATGATTGCCGCTAATCATTGTCCGGTTTGCAAAACCCTTGCCTAACAATTATGTCTTTAGCATTAAAATCAGTGGCTAAAGTTTGCTGAAACTCTGTGATGAGATATTGCTGGGTAGACCTTACTCGAATAATTAATTCTGTATAAGCAATAAAACCCGAGCTGATAATGAATAAGCTAATCAGTAATTCAATATAGGAAAACCCGTGCTTTTGCAAAACTCGCAACCTAGTTATTCCAATTGACACTGGTTTGCCCCAGGTGGTTCAACCAAAGTATCTGGCTGTCAGATGAATCTATTGGTGTTGCTTTGATGCTGTAGCCGTCTAGGCCAGAAGGTTCATTACCTTTGTTAAGTTGAAAATTATACTGCGCTTTTAAATCTTCACTAGGGGTCAGGCCAAGACCTATGAGGCTTAACGCGTATTCCCTATGTTGCTGAAAATAGCCTGATTGATAGGCAGAAACTTTGAGTAAAAAAGCTTTAGCCAATGCTTTTCTATTGTGACTAGTGGTCTCTGTGTGATCGGGCGCTGCAATGATCAAAAGAAACCCCATCACCGTCAGCAATACCATTATTTCGACTAAACTAAAGCCTGTGCATCCTGCTTTCATTTTCATGGTGACTCCATTCCATTACCTCGATTTAATTAATCACAAACAATGCTATGACCTGATTTATCGTCATAGCCGTCTAGGTTATCGTCTTTCGACAGCCGAATTTGACCGCTCCGAAATACAATCACCTGCCTGCCATAATCACTGCCAACCTTTTTATCACAGACTAAAATATTGCCTGATTCTTTGGACTCCCCCGTCGGCTTAAATCTCATATAGCGCCGTCCTCCAGAAACAGATAATTTAAGCGCCAATGATTCTATTGAGATGTCCCGATATTTTTGTTCAGATTCATTCCATTGATGATTGGTATTTTGATCATGAAATAACAGCAATCGGTTACCATTTTCCTTTGTGCAACGATAATCTGATGTGGCTAAACAGACTTTGATTTCTTTGTTTTTAGTGATGGCTATATTTCTTGCAAACTCAAGCATTCTCTTAACCTCTAATGCCTTTATACTTATCGCCTGTCGCTCCTGAAACTCCACAAAAGATGGCACTGCAACCATGGATAAGCTGGAAAAAACCAATAGCGCAATCATCAGCTCCACAAGCGTAAAGCCATACAAAATTGTTCTCGAATTCATACCAAACATTTTTCCTCAATCTATAAGACTGATTGAAGCAGATAAAATCAGAGGTGTTTTAAAAAAATGGCTTTTATGTGATGAAGCTCACAACAATAATGTGTGCAGCCTAAAATTATCGGAATTAAGCGGCTAATTTGTAAATAGGATTAAATCTAAACTCGCAATACTTACTTTACACCGCAAAGCAATTGACCGCTTGAACCTACGAAACTATAAAGGATCATATAAAATTGAGGTAACCATGAAAATTAACTTAATCGCTATTGCAATCTGTATTGCATTTGCTACTTCTGGCTGTGCCAAAACTGAATCAACTGATGAGAAAGTTGACGCTCTAATTGCCAAGATGACAGTGCAAGAAAAGGCGGGGCAACTTAATCAGTACAGTGGTTTTGAGATTCTTACTGGCGATATCGATGATTCTAAAATCAGTGACCGTAACCAGCGAATTAAAAATGGCCTATTGGGTTCAGTTCTAAACGTTTTGGGGACTGAGGATGTAGAACAAGCCCAGCGTTATGCGGTTGAGCAAACGCGACTGGGCATTCCACTTATTTTTGCCTTTGACGTAATTCATGGCTATCGCACTATTTTCCCTATTCCTTTGGCTGAATCAGCCAGCTGGGACCTTGAAGCTATTGAACGCTCAGCGCGTATTGCGGCCATCGAGGCCTCTGCTGCCGGTCAGAATTGGACCTTTGCACCTATGGTAGATATCTCTCATGACCCGCGCTGGGGTCGAGTGATGGAAGGTGCGGGTGAGGACCCTTATTTAGGCGGGAAAATCGCACAGGCCAGAGTGCGTGGCTTTCAGGGTAATGACCTAAGTCAACCGGACACCATTGCTGCCACTGCTAAGCATTTTGCTGCCTATGGCGAGGTGATAGCCGGTCGTGAATATAATAATGTTGATATTTCTAGACGCAAACTCTGGGAAACCCATTTGCCTCCATTTAAAGCGGCTTTAGATGCGGGCATAAAAACCTTTATGAATGCGTTTAATGAATTTGAAGGCGTACCGGCTTCTGCTAACACCTATCTAATTGATGATATTTTGCGTGGCCAGTGGGCCTTTGACGGCGTTTTAGTTTCCGATTGGGACTCAATTGGCGCCATGGTGACTTCTGGCGTGATAGAAGATGATGCGGGCACAGCTGAAATGGCCTTAGAAGCTGGTACTGATATTGATATGGAAAGTGATGTATTTGTTAAATACTTACCTGAATTAGTTGAACAGGGGCGCGTTGATGAGGCTTTGATTGATAAGGCAGTTAAACGAGTGCTGCGCCTAAAGTTTGAACTGGGTCTATTTGATGACCCCTATCAATATATTGATGCTGAGCGTGAAAAAGCCCTTATTTTGGCGCCAGAACACCGCGAGGCGGCCAGAGATATGGCGCGCAAATCGGTGGTGTTACTTAAAAATGAAAATCAGCTTTTACCCCTTGATAAAAATATTAAAAACCTAGCGATTATTGGCCCTCTAGGTGATAACCAATTCCATATGAATGGCTTCTGGCGCGGCAAGGGCCAAGCTGCAGACGTTGTGACGCTTCTTGAGGGTGTAAAAGCCAAGATCTCAAACAACACAGTCGTTCGCTATGCTGAGGGCTCTGGACTTGAAACAATGGATCAAGAAAAGTTAGCTGATGCTGTAGCACTGGCAAAACAATCTGATGTGGTTATTTTGGCGGTGGGCGAAGATGCCGATAAAACCGGTGAGGCGGCTAGCCGAACTAACATTGAGCTCTACCCTGCTCAAAAAGCATTAGTTAAAGCCATTCATGCGACTGGCACCCCCGCGGTAATGGTACTAATGAATGGTCGCCCCTTGGCGATTGAATGGTCCGAAGCGAATATTCCAAGCATACTGAATGGTTGGCTTTTAGGGACAGAAGCAGGCAATGCATTAGCCGATGTACTGTTTGGTGACTACAACCCTTCAGGTAAGCTAACCATGACAGTACCGCGCAAAACCGGTCAGATCCCGATTTTTTATAACCACAAACGCATCAGCAGGCCCCTAGACGATACGCGATATACCAGCCAATATGTTGATAGTTCAAATGATCCTCTTTATCCATTTGGCTATGGCCTGAGTTATACCAACTTTAGCTACTCTGCTATCAAACTAAGTACAGATTCTATCAATTTAAATGAAAGCCTTGAGGCCAGCGTTACGGTAACCAATAGCGGTAAGCGCTTTGGTGAAGAGGTGGTTCAGTTGTATGTTAAAGATATGGTGGGCTCTGCGGTTCGTCCGGTTATGGAGCTAAAAGGCTTTGAGAAAATTGCTCTAAAAGCCGGTGAAAGCCAAGAAGTGAAATTTACCATCGACGCTGATGATCTGGCCTTCTATACACGAGACATGAGCTTTAAAGCCGAGCCGGGTGATTTCGCTCTAATGATTGGCCCAAGTTCTATTAGCTACGAATCTGTGCCCTTTAAACTAACTGTAAATTAATAATCAATATTCATAATAGGCTTTACTATGATTTGTCAAAAAACTTTATTCAGTAATATTTTAAAAGTAGCCGTTACATTATTTTTTCTAGGGAGCCTTCAAGGTACCGCTAATACCAGTGCTTTAAGCTGGGATGTGGATAAGAATAATGAAATAGATGCACTGACTGATGGCTTATTAATCCTAAGGTATTCTTTTGGACTTACTAATGAAAGTCTAACCAATGATGCTATTGCCAGTAATTCACCCATTTCTTCTTCTGAAGTCATTGCCTCGGTTACTGAAACTATGGCGATTGCTGATGTTGATGGCAACGGTGAGGTGGATGCACTTACTGATGGGCTCCTCGTTCTGCGTTATCTATTTGGTCTTCGCGGTGAATCTTTGATAGGCGGCGTCATAGCCGACGATGCCACAAGAACAACCGCGGCATCCATTGAAGCCTATTTAGATCTTTATGACCCAGATAATACATCTACTAATCTAAGCCAGCCTAATGCCAAAAATGATTTTATAAGTACCAATCAAAATACTCCGATTAGTTTAAATGTCAGTACCAACGACACCGGTCTTGAAGATAGCCCTATTACCTATAGTTTGATTACTAATACCGACAATGGGTCAGTTGTGCTTGATGCCAATGGTATTACAACTTACACCCCGAATAACGGCTTCTATGGATATGATTCTTTTAATTATAGAGTGACCGATGTTAACGGTGACCAATCGACTGCGTCTGCCACGGTATCGGTATTATCTAGTTCATGGCCCTCGCTAAATAGTGAAGTCAATCAGGATGTTGAAAGCACTGTGGCTACAATTTTGTCATCAATGACAACTGCTGAGAAAGTGGGTCAGATGGTACAGGCAGAGATAGGTAATGTAACGCCAAATCAAGCCCGTGAATGGAATCTTGGTTCTGTGCTTAATGGCGGTGGTAGCTGGCCCAATGGGCAATATTCCACGGTAGCTGACTGGGTAGCTTTGGCTGATAGCTATTATGAAGCTAGTACAGATACTAGTGACGGCGGCGCTGGTATTCCTCTTATATGGGGCACCGATGCAGTACATGGCCATAATAATGTGATTGGAGCGACTATTTTCCCTCATAACATTGGCCTTGGTGCCACAAACAATCCGCAACTCATGCGTGAAATTGGTGAAATAACTGCACTAGAAGTCGCTGCCACTGGTATTGACTGGGTATTCGCCCCTACCCTAGCCGTTGTTCGCAATGATACCTGGGGAAGAACCTATGAGGGCTATTCTGAGGATCCAGAAATTGTCCGAGCCTATGCTGGAGAAATTGTTAAGGGACTTCAGGGTGAAGGTGACAATCTATTTGGCCCCGCCAATGTGATAGCCACAGCAAAACATTTTGTTGGTGATGGTGGTACTGAAAATGGTATTGATCAGGGCAACACCGTAGTGTCAGAAGATGTTTTAAGAAATGTGCATTCTCAGGGCTACTTTAGTGCTCTTGAAGCCGGCGCACAGACTGTAATGGCCTCCTATAACAGCTGGAATGGCTCCAAGCTACATGGTAATCAATACCTACTGACTGATGTTTTAAAACAACAAATGGGTTTTGATGGGTTTGTGATTGGTGACTGGAACGGACATGGCCAGGTGCCGGGCTGTAGTGATGATCAATGCGCCGAAGCCATTATGGCAGGTGTGGATATGATTATGGTGCCCATTGCATGGCAACCTCTTATCCAAAATACTATGGCACAAATTGAAAATGGCACCATTCCAATGAGTCGCATCAACGACGCAGTGAGCCGGATATTGCGGGTAAAAATGCGTGCTGGTTATGAGGATAAAGTTAAACCTTCTGAAAGGCTTCATGCTAATAACAGCTCTTTAATAGGTGCTCCTGCGCACAGGGCTGTAGCCAGGCAGGCGGTTAGAGAATCTTTGGTTTTACTTAAAAATTCAGATAATATTTTACCCCTTGATCGCAATCTTGATGTTTTAGTTGCCGGTAATGCGGCAAATGATATTGGTAAGCAAAGTGGAGGCTGGTCAGTCAGTTGGCAGGGCCTCACTAACTCCAATAATTCATTCCCTGGCGGCACCTCAATTTACCAAGGTATCCAGTCTGTGGTTAATAGCGCAGGGGGCAACACTCGCCTTAGTGCCAGTGGCAACTATAGCGGTTCAAAACCAGATGTTGCGATTGTGGTATTTGGTGAGCCGCCCTATGCTGAGGGTGCAGGGGATCTTTCAAATATTGAATATCAAGCGGGCAATAAGTCGGACCTTGCTTTGCTTGAATCATTACAAGCACAAAATATTCCCGTTATCTCAATTTTTATTACCGGTCGTCCGCTTTGGGTAAATAAGGAGCTTAATGCTTCGAATGCATTTGTTGCCGCTTGGTTACCGGGCTCTGAGGGTGGTGGTATTGCTGATGTTATTTTTAAAGCTGCAAATGGTGAAGTAGACCATGATTTTATCGGAAAACTGTCTTTTTCATGGCCAAAAACAACTACCCAGTTAATTCTTAACCGTGGCGATGAAAACTATGACCCGCTGTTTGCCTATGGCTTTGGGTTGAGTTACCAAGACACAGATACACTGGGTGATAACCTAGATACGACCGATAATGGAAACGGTCAAGCGGATATTATTCATACAGTTCCCGGTACCATAGAAGCTGAACAATTCTCTGCGATGTACGGCATTCAGACTGAAACCTCTACGGACAGTGGCGGTGGGACTGGCGGCGGGATAAATATCGGGTACACGGATACAGGCGATTGGCTGGAGTACAATATTGATGTGCAAACTGCTGGCACCTATACCATCGAGTATCGCGTTGCTAGCTGGGGGGGCAGTAATGGCTTCAAAACCCTGATTAACGGATCGCAGATTGATCAACAATGGGTCCCCAATACTGGTGACTGGCAAAGTTGGACAACCATATCATCTACGGTTAATTTACAGGCAGGTTCGCAAACACTTCGGATCAACTCTATAGGTAGCGGTTGGAACATGAATTGGATTCGCTTAACACTGCAGTAAAAACTAGACTTTAATTGCTATTGTTTTTATTTATCCATTTCAAAGGTTGTGGAAGCTGCTCGCAGTTTCCACAACTCTCTGGCACGTTGCTGCATATCGATATGTGAATCGGACTCATCGACGATTTCCATGCCCAACATGGTTTCAACCAGATCTTCCATGGTGGTGATCCCCAAGGGGTCACCATACTCACTAACAATTAAACTAATAGATTTGCGGTCACTGACCATTTTTTGCATTAATTCTGGCAATGGCTTGCCCTCAAGAACACTCAAAAAGTCGCGTTTTAGATCTTTTAATAAGGTATCTCGGCGCCCTTCTGCGGCTTCTTTGAATAATTCATCCTTGCGCACAAAACCAATAAAGTTGTCATCGTGGCTATCAAAGATTGGAATACGTGAGAATTTAAGCGAGGGGTCCGTTGGAGAGACCTCAGCAACCGTAATATTAGCCGATAAAGTCGCTATTACCGTACGTGGAGTCATAACATCCTTAGCGGCCAGTCCTCTAAAGGCCAGCAGCGCACTCATTGCGTTGGCTTCCCCTGAATCAATAACTCCCTCTTGGCGACCCACCATTGCCAAGGCATTAAAATCATCTCTCGAAAGACCTGCGTCCGTGTCCTTGGGCGCTAACCAACCAGTAAGACTTTTGGCGGCTACTACAAGGGGATACATAACCCAGATAACCCAACGCAAAATATGGCCACAGACAGGCGCTAATTGCTGGCAGTATCTAGCCCCGAGGGTCTTAGGAATAATTTCAGAAAAAATAAGAATCATCAGCGTAAGAACCGCCGAAATAATCCCGAAATAAAGCTCACCAAATAACTTTGTTGCCTGAGCACCCGCCCCTGCGGCACCCACAGTATGGGCAATGGTGTTTAACGACAGAATGGCCGCCAATGGCTTATCAATATCAGCTTTAAATCGCTTCCATAGGGCACCTGATGTGGGGCGCTTAGCCTCTAAACTCGCCATATGGGTTGGGGTAAGGGATAACAGTGTTGCCTCTAATAGGGAACACAAAAAAGAAACGCCTAGAGCGATACCAACATATAGCGCTAATAAAAACATGAGTTATCCCGATTAATTTCTGTGGTTATTTATCATTAAGTATCCTGCAATCATTGCAGAGATTCAATATTAGACAAAATTCAGTTTGATTCAGCCTCGGCATAGCCTTTTGATATTTGGCTTCTGCAGCATAAGACATTATTATTCAATTAATAATAATTAATCCTAGGTAACATTTATGCTTCCCCGTCTATTTACTCGATGCGTTCTAATTATTGGTTGTGTTTGTTTCAGCAGTCTTGCTTTAAGTAATCCGTTAACCTACATAACCTACCCAGATGGTGTTGGCATCACAGGCTGTGTGGATAGTTCTTGTCCAAGCGAAATTATCGTTCCTGAAATGATTGACTCAAAAAAAGTTACCAGAATTGAAGAAAACGCATTTTGCGATTTTAACAACTATAACAATCCAGAATTAGTAAAACTTCCCAATACAATTAAACATATTGGTGAAGAGCCATTTTGTGGCGTTGATTCCATTATCGTGCCGTCCTCAGTAGAAAGTATTTATGCTGTTGGAGAAAACATGGATATTTATCTTATGAAACCCGTGGACCCAAATATAAAGGTATTTGATTTTTCATCGGATGCCAACCTCTATGCCTGTGAAAGTCTTGATGATGGAGGTAATCCCATAAATTGTGAGAATGCTTTTCCAGGTATAGTTAGGAACGAACTTGATGACAACTCCCCAGAAATATTTGTTGACGCAAACGGTCATGTAGAAATACCAAACTCCTATACTTGGATTGATGAGGATGCATTCTTTTCCGATAATGTAAACTCATTCACCATTCCCAATAGTGTTATTTATGTTGGGGAAGAAGCATACGAAAACTTTGTGGGCAATATTTACATTATCAAACCAGCTCAGCAAAATTTTAATGTTTTTCATTTTCCGACAAGCGCTAATTTATATGCCTGCGATGGTCATGATGCGTCAGGCAATCTTTTAAACTGCGAAGAAGCTTATCAAGGTGTAGTCAGAAATGGGGTCGATGAAGACTTAGCATTGTCATTTGTTGATAGTAATGGTCACATAGAAATTCCCAATTCTTATACTATGATTAACCAGACACTTCCTGATTTTGGTGGTATCAACTCAATATCAATTCCAGATAGCATTATGCATATTGGAGAAGATGTCTTTGAGAATAATACATTTGATTCATTAATCTTACCCAGCTCAATAGTAAGCTTTCATGATGACTCATATTTAGACGTTGTTGGTGATATATATATTATAAAACCGGCTAATCAATATATTGACCCCTACCATTTACCACATACATCAAGTCATTTTGTTTGCGAATCTGTAGACAGCTCTGGCAATCCAATTGACTGTGAAGACTTATGGCAAAGTACGACCTCTGAGGATCAATACGCCATATTAGATATTGACCAAAATGGTAGCTTTGACGCTCTTACTGATGGTCTTATTCTACTCAGGTATGCCTTTGGGCTTAGAGGTGACAGTCT
>JABBBH010000009.1 GCA_018607525.1 SAR92 clade bacterium | reverse complement strand
AATACAGTTAAAGTAAATTATGACTCCGCTGAAATATCAGCAGAGGCCGCACTGCAAAGAGAACTGGCCCTCAATAAAATTCTAAGTTACAAAAAACGGCTTAATACAGTGTCTTACCCGATCCTTAAGGCCGCTACAAAGTTTTGCACCGCCAAAAGATCCTATTCCATGGGTGCTCGCGGATCCTCTAGCAGTGACTACAAAGATGCCTGGCGAACCACAGCCAATAAAATTTTTGGTGGTGATGAATATACTGTGACATGGGTTGCCGAACAGGGTCCTGCCGCCAAGTCAGGGCTCGCTGTCGATGATCGAATACTGTCAATTAATGACGTTGAGTTTGGCACTAGTAATCAACAACACAATAAATTCTACGCAGAAGCCAGTCGAATCACTAAAAATACCGCACCTATTAAATCCTTACTAGTAAAACGCGGCGATCAGCTGCTTGAAATGGATATTAGGCTCGAGACAATCTGTGGCTATCCCGTGGTTCTTCGAGAGAGTGATGCGGTCAATGCCTATGCCGATGGCAAACGCATCATAATTACTAAGGGCATGATGCGCTTCGCACAGCAGGATCAAGAATTAGCCTTGGTAGTGGCTCATGAACTGGGTCATAACCTCATGGGGCATCTCGACAAGAAAAAGACCAATCATATGCTAGGTACCATTATTGATTTAGCGGCAGCTGCCAACGGTGTCAGTACTCGCGGCACATTTGCCAATATGGGTTCAAGGGCGTTTTCACAGGATTTTGAAGCTGAGGCTGACTATGTTGCCCTGTATTATATGAATGCGGCAGGTCTTCCACTGGAGGGTTCTGCCAACTTTTGGCGGCAAATGGCGGCAGAACACCCGGGGAGTATTGGCACAAGCCACTCAGCGTCCCACCCAGCAACCTCTGAGCGCTTTCTAGCCATTTCTAATACCATCGCCGAGATAAACCAGAAGATCAGCGCTGGACTCCCTGTAGAGCCTAATCTAGGTAAATCAAAATAATCTTTGAATACTATCGACTGAGCGCCCGTTCGGCCTTATCAACTAGTCCCGCCGCATGATTCATTACATGAAAAATAATGGTTTGTTCATTACTGCCTGAAATAAGATGCGCGCCAGGCCCAGATGCATAAATGGCAACATCTTCACCTGAATGGGTTTCGGAGGTTAATGGCACTAGAGATTCCTGAAAAAAACCGGGCTGAGTAGTATCCATACCCGTTAAATTGGCTCGCCCAGCATATACTGGGCCGTCGTAGCATTCATCAGCATCGGTTTCCATACCTAAATGACGATGTCCTCGCCCATTGGCATAACCCAAAGTGGTGTAGGGTAAATTATCCACAGCTAACGAAGGTTTTGTTTGCCCCAATGGAACCACCTTACCCAAAATAGGATTACCGCGCTTGGGATAACCGGCCATAGTAAACACATGCCCATGATCGGCAGTGACTATAATCAGGGTATCATCGCCATCAGTTGACTGCATAGCCACATCAATGGCATTTGATAGCTCAATAGTATCTGATAATGCGTTATAGGCGTTTCCTACATGGTGCGCATGATCAATCCGCCCCGCTTCTACCATTAAGAAAAAACCTTTCGAGTTTTTTTGTAAAACCTTAATGGCATTTGCAGTCATTTCACTTAATGAAGGTTGCTGATAGCCATTATGCTTGCGATTGGCTTCAAATCTCATATGAGAGGGGCTAAATAAACCTAATATCTGTGTTGCCTCTTCAAAGTTCGTGGCATCAAAGTCAGTTCGATTATCAAGGTAGGTACCCAGAGGATTAGTTTGTTTCCATTCATCCACTAGATTACGGCCATCAGGTCGAGTACCCATGCTATCTCCTGCTTCTTCGCTCGCCGGTAAAAAATGTCGCAAGCCGCCACCCATAACCACCTCAATACCATCTGTTTTAGCACCTGGATAACGTTGATTTAGATTAGACTGGTAAGCTATAAATTGAGCAGCAATATCCTGGCAACCAGTATCAATTGCTGACTGGGACATTTCTGAGGGGTCTTCCCAATCTCTATCTGGTGACTTTGCATAGGTGGCTGCTGGGGTTGCGTGGGTTACTCGAGCAGTAGTAACTATACCTGTAGATAGACCGGCAAGCTCGGCCAAATCTAGTGCAGAAATAAGCTCATTACCCGCTTGGGTTTCGCACTTTCCTCGACTAACCTGTTCCGAAATACCGACAATACCTCGATTAGTTTTCACACCACTCATCATAGCCGTCATGGTGCTTGCTGAATCGGGCACCTGAGTATCAACTGCATAGGTTTTGGCTAAGCCAGAGAAAGGAAAATTATCAAAACTCAGATTATTTTCTTCACCGAGTAATCCATTGCGTTGACCCTCAAAAATACGCGAAGCAGTGACTGTAGTCAGGCTCATACCGTCACCGACAAATAATATAATGTTCTTAGCCGCACCCAACTGGTTCTGTATCTTTTCAGCCGCAAGCCTCTTTTTCTCGAGCTCTGTTATCGAGGATTGAAACCAAGGGTTTGCCTTATCCGTTAACTGAAGATCGTGGTTATTTGGTGGAGAAACCTCATTAGTAGCCCTATCGCAGCCAACGATGGCCAAAAGTGCGATAAAAATAAGTCTTTTCATTCGGTTTCCCTGTTTACGAAAATTATTCTGCAAAGAGTCATTATACAAACTCAATGTTTAAATTTTATTAAAGTTTAGCATTGCCTTGACTAGGCAGTAGTTTACCTGTTTTTTCGCACAACTATGCTAGTTTTGCATTTTAAGTCTATGA
>JABBBH010000035.1 GCA_018607525.1 SAR92 clade bacterium | reverse complement strand
GTTATGCATTCATGGAGTGATAAAACATTGCAAAAGTTTTCTGAAATTTTTGGCCTAAATAAAGCTCAAGCCGAGCTAAATTTTGTAGATATTGCCCCAGGCTACGACACTCCACTGTATATAGACCCTTATGCGTTAACGACCAGAGATGATAATTGGTCTAATACTGCGCATGGGTTTGTTGTATCGTTTTTCCAATCCACCCTTCAGTCGATTGCCAAAAGCGACAGAAATAAGGGGGTCAGGCTTTTGTCCCATCTCGGCGAACCTGAAGAGACTCATCTCGGCGTTTCAGAGGAAGGAAACAAGGGAAGAGGTGTAGGTGAGGTTCAAGTCGTTGAGCTTTACGATGCAATATCCAGAAGCAAAGCGGCTAGCTCGGGTTTGCTGGAGGATTTATCGGATTTCGCATTATTTATTCCGGGTATTGGTAGAGACAAAATATCAGATATCACCACCAATATACTTAGAAGCCTTCTTATTACATACACGCAGGAACAATGTAATTTATATAATATCCCTATGCGATCTGTAGCCTCAGGCTTTTGCTGGAATCCAGAGCAAGAGGAATGGATTCAAGACTATGTTGACCTTCCAGTATATGACTCCCAAAAGTTATTGCTAGTCCCTAAGCATACCGTCAGGTATCGCGTAGGAGTTGACCATTCGCGGTTTAGAAGAATGTTTGTTTTGGAATTTTTACAAGAAGAACATCGAAAGGCTGATGATTCTTTGGTTACAACTCTACGAGACAAAAAGGGAAAAATTAGAAAGAAAGTAGTGTATAAGAAGACTGTTGACCAGCACTACCCCACCGGGAAAGACTTTCTAACAGATTTCTCGGTTGCTCATCCCGAAGTGTTAAATAGGTATCGGGATACGTTAAAATCATCTGCATCAAAAATACCTGATATAAATGGGGAGAATTTCCGTGAAGAAATTCTAGCGGACGCTTTAAAAAATGATCTTCAACGAATTGAGAAGGGCGCCAAAGATGCAAATAACTATCATAATATTTGTATCAGTATTTTAAGTTTTCTATTCTTTCCAAATATTTTAAATCAAAAAAAGGAATGCGAAATTAACGAAGGCAGGAAAAGGATTGATATAACGTATACCAACGGTAAAGATTCTGGCCTATTTTATCGAATATCTTTAGATAAAAATATTTTGGCTAACACCGTGCATGTGGAGTGCAAAAACTACACAAACGAAATCGTTAATCCTGAAATAGACCAGCTTCAAGGAAGGTTTGACCGTGAGAGAGGTAGGTTTGGATTGTTAATGTTTAGGGAAAGTGATGACATTTCTAATTTAAAAAGCCGTTGTCGTGATGTTGCAAAGCAAGGAAACGGAATAATTTTGCCAATTGACGATGGATTTATAATTAGATGCTTGGAGCATATTGGAAACGATAACCGCCGATTGGTGGACACAGAACTGGAAAGTATCTATCAGGAAATAATCAGTTAACATGCATAACAATCACAGTAAGATCGACCGCAAAAGACGCGGCGCCTTCTGTGGGCGTTAGGCTCTACACAGGAATAAACAAAGGATGTCATATGGAAATCTTCACCAAATATAATCAAAAAAATATACAAGATCGTCAGATCGATACCCTTATTGGTCTTAGCAAAGGCATCGCTGCTAACGGAGAGGTTGATCAGGCAGAGGCTGAGTTTCTACAAACTTGGCTAGTGCAAAACGCCCAATCTCAAAACCCTATTGTTGTCAACCTCCTTAATAAAGTCAGCGAAATGCTAGAGGACGGAATATTAGACCAAGATGAATCAGAAGAACTTCTTAATATTCTGCATAGTATTTCTGGTGAAAAAACAGAGCTAGGAGAAGTATCCAAAACATCTAAACTTCCCATTTGTACGCCGGCACCAAAAATTAATTTCAAAGATAAATCTTTTCTTTTCACAGGCACCTGTGCCTTCGGTACACGCAAAGACTGCCAGTCTGCAACTGAATCTCTGAATGGGGTCAACGCCAAAGGCGTGACTAAGAGCCTAGATTATTTAGTTCTTGGCACATATGTCACAGATAGTTGGGCCCACGAGAGCTTCGGAAGAAAAATTGAAAAGGCCATGGAATATCGAGATTCAGGCTTACCAATAACCATTATCACCGAAGAGCATTGGCTAAGTGAAAGCGGTCTATAACCCAAAGCCTAACAAATCAAGGCATTGGACAAAGTGCTGCGCACTTCGCCCATGCTTGAGGCGTTATGTGAATTTCTAACTTATGTGCATACCTCAAGCAATTGAACAGTTTTGTAATTATTTCAGGGATCAGATTCGAGTAATCGATGCTATTTCGATTGACCCAGTAAGAGCGCAAGGTACAGACCAAGAATCCCATCAAATACGGTTTTATAAAAAAGCTCTTTTAATTACTCGAATAGATACTTTGGCTGGCATCAGGTATCCCAAAGAACGATATCCTGAAATGAACAGACGAAACCATGAAAGATTTATAAACTTCCTTGATGAGCATGGTATTTGGCCAGAAGGGAATTTGGTTAGCCTACCTTTCCTAGAAGAATCCCTTCGAAAGGCTAATGTTACTAATGGCAGATTGTTTGAATACGTAAGCACAAAATATGAATCCAGTTTTGAGGATGGTAGCTTCAACATCGATTTCACTGAAATTGATGTTGAAGCTACTGAACTAATTAAGCTCGGCACTACAGCACGAGAAGAAAAAGCAATTCGTGAAAACAAACACTTTGAATTGCTTTATAGATATAGAAATTATCTTGTTCACGAAGCTAGGGTGCCTGGAAATGCAATGGAAGTAACAGATGATGAGAGACCTTACTATCATGGTTATTT
>JABBBH010000039.1 GCA_018607525.1 SAR92 clade bacterium | reverse complement strand
TTGACGGCACAGATGCCGATGGCGATGCCATTGGATCGCAAACAGTACCAGTGGTGGTAGTTGATCAGGTGGTTAATGCTGATGCTAGCAGTTACACAGGCACCGCTGAGGCGGATGTCTTTGCTCTAGCTGATGGTTCTGCTGAGATTACCTCAGGTGCCGGTGAAGATGAGTTTATTCTCGATCCAGCCTTTGCCTCAGCAACCCACACTATTACTGACTTTGAGTCGGGTGTAGATGCTATTGATATTAGCGCAGCATTAGTAGCTGCAGGCTATACGGCTGATAATGCACCAACTCAGCTTGCTAGTGCGGAAATGTCGGCGGATATCTTAGACTTGGTAAATGGCGACGATAGCAGTTTGGATAATCTATTTGGTGCCACCTATGATGATGCCAGCAATACATTAACTGTATTTGCGGATAGCGATTCATCAGCAGGCTCAACGGATATGGATAGCTTCCAAATTACATTGGACGACAGCGCAACCGTTGAAGATGACGATATTGTTGCGAACTTGAGTGCGTTTATCGCCTAGGTAGGCAATCGGCAAACCAGTTTGACCTCAAAGGAGGCGCTTAAAAAGTGATTAAAAGCTTTTTAAGTGCCTCTGGATTTGATCTATGGGCATTGTGATCGCTATCTAAGGTCTTAATTGTCCAGCCTCGTTGTTCAGCCCTTATCCAAGATAAGTTATTGGCTTTTTCTGTTTCAGCAAGATGTGCAGCTACGAAATTAACGTAAGTGACTGGTAATCGCTGTGCCTGTTGATTATCAAAGGCTACTTTTTCGGTCAGAGTTTTAATAGGGTGGGGTAGGTCTCGAGGAATTTCCTGATGAGACTCAAGCCATGGCGGGTAAGCCATGCCATTTTTACTGTTGAATTGTGCATAATATTCGTGAGCGTCAGTGGCTGACATATTATGCTCAGGAACTGTCGCATCTAAGAAAAATACCTGCTGAATTTTTTCAGGTAGGCTATTCATCACGCCAGTAATCACCATGCCGCCATAGCTGTGACCCACCAAAATAATATTTTCAAGCTGTTCAAAGCGAATTAGATTTACGATATCTAAAATATGCGTGGTTAAATCTATATCGGGATGGCTAAGGTGCATTCTTTCACCGAGGCCTGTTAGGGTGGGGCGATACACACGATGGCCGTCCGCTGATAAAAGGTTATCAACCTGTTGCCAGTCCCAGCCTCCGCCGGTCATGCCGTGAACGAAAACATAGGTGTGTTGTGGTTTATTCATCATCGTTTGGCCATAGTAGATGCTAGAAGCAATAAAGCTCAGCAGAACTAAACACTGCAATTTTCGCTTCATTCAAGGCTCCCCAAAAATTAGTTGCCACGCTTAGCGGCTTCGACGGCGGCTTTCTTGCGTGCTTTTTTATCCGCTCTGCGGCGTTCGGTGTCCAATAGCGCGGCGCTACCTATATGAGCTTCGCCGCGTGCTTTTGCTAATTTAACCTGTTTTTGACGTTGCGCATAGCGTTGCTTTTGCTCTTCAGTCACCTGATCATGGCAGTGCAGGCACGAAATACCTTCAATATAGCTGTCCAGTTTTTTTTCTTCTTCAGTAATGGGCATACGACAGGCATGACATTGATCGTAGCTACCAGCATCTAGGTTATGATCAACGGTGACACGGTTATCGAATACAAAGCACTCTCCCTGCCACAGAGAGTCCTTTTTAGGGACTTTCTCTAAATATTTAAGGATTCCACCCTGTAAGTGATAAACCTCGTCAAAACCCTGCTCTTTAAGGAATGCAGTAGATTTTTCGCAACGAATGCCACCGGTGCAGAACATGGCGACTTTTTTATTGGTATCTGGGTCTAGGTTTTCTTTAGACCATTCAGGAAATTCTCGAAAGGTTGTGGTTTTAGGGTCTATCGCGTCCTTGAAGGTGCCAATTTTTACCTCATAATCATTGCGGGTATCTACCAGCACTACATCGGGATCAGATATGAGCGCATTCCAGTCTTCGGGCTGAACATAGGTACCAGCCGTCTGTTTTGGGTCTATACCCTCAACGCCCATAGTCACAATTTCTTTTTTGAGCTTAACCTTGGTTCGATAGAAGGGGATTTTACTGTCGAAGGACTCTTTGCTATCAATATTCTCAAGCCCGGGCTGTTTGTCCAGCCATTGCAGTAAATTATCTATACCTTCTCGGGAGCTAGAAACCGTGCCATTGATACCCTCGGTGGCCAACAAAAGAGTGCCAAAAACCTGATTGTCATTCATCACATCTAAAAGCGGTTGGCGCAGAGATTCATAGTGAGGGAGGGCCACAAATTTATACAGGGCACAGGTGACATATTGATTAGGCATAGTTGCCCCTTAAAAAGTTGTTCAGCTAAACCAGAACGTAAATCTGGCGCGTTTAATAATGCTTATTTACAAGCTTGGCTATTGTAACAAAAGCAACCGGTAATAATCATTAGGCGATGTTATATTTTACTGGCTTAAGTATTAAGTAATTATAATTAAGTATTATTTATTAATGATTTAGAGTATTTATTTAAAGTTATATATATTATATTTTCTGTATCGTTTTTAGGAAGTAATCCCCCGGCTTGTTCTCTGAGTTTACAAAACTCACGAGTCATAGTTTTTAATTTACGGGCCTAAGCTATAGGTATTATTCTAGGTATATATTCGTGGAGTGGTCGCCAAAAGGATAAGCCCTAATGACAATATATAAGGTCCCCCAACAAGAAATACAGTTTATTCTTGAGCATCTAATTAACTATTCAGAGCTTTGCAAAATGCCCGGTTATGAAGATGCCAGTGAAGATATGGTGGCGGCAATTTTACCCGAAGCGGCAAAGTTCTTTGAGCAGATAGTAGCGCCTACTAATTGGCCCTCTAATACTCAGCCAGCTTACTTGCAAAATAACCAGGTGATTACCTCGCCAGCCCTAGATGGTGTCTATCAGCAGATGGTGGAAGCCGGATGGTGCTCTTTAAGTGGCGCCACTGAGTTTGGCGGAGCGGGATTTCCTGTAGTCATCGATGCGGTGGTGCAAGAGATGCTGCAGTCTTCTAATGTCGGCTTTAGTCTATTACCCACCTTAACTCGCGGTGTGATTCATGCACTTAATCTCTATGGTTCAGAACCGCAAAAACAGCGCTATCTACAACAGCTTATTTCCGGCAACTGGTCGGGGACTATGAACCTCACTGAGCCTCAGGCGGGTAGTGACCTGTCGGCTGTTAAAACCAAAGCTGTTCCCGCAGGTGACCATTATTTGATTAGCGGGCAAAAAATCTACATTACCTGGGGTGATCACGAGCAGGCTGAGAATATTATTCATCTAGTGTTAGCGCGATTGCCTAATGCCCCAGAGGGTAATCAGGGTATTTCTTTATTCTTAGTGCCTAAATTTCTTATTAATGAGGATGGTAGTCTGGGTGAGCGCAACGATGTTACCGCAGTGGGTGTCGAGCATAAGCTGGGTATTCATAGTAGCCCAACCTGTACTCTAGCTTTTGGTGATAAGGCGGGGGCGGTAGGCTATTTGGTTGGGCCACTGAATCAGGGTCTTATGTGTATGTTTAGCATGATGAATCATGCGCGATTAGCCGTAGGGCATCAGGGTGTCGCAGTAGGTGAACGTTCCTATCAACAAGCTCTAGATTATGCCGGTCAACGGGTACAGGGAGCAGTTCAGGGAGTTGAGGGCAGGGCGCCGATTATTCATCACCCCGATGTTAAACGCATGCTATTACAAATGCGCGCCCTAACCGAAGCCGGAAGAGCCATGTCCCTTGCTACTATGGCGGCTGAAGATCGTGCCACACACCACCCGCAGCCTGAAGTTAGAGCGCAAAATGCATTGCATGTAGAAGTCATGACGCCATTGGTTAAGGGTTGGTGTACTGAAATGGCAATGGAAACCACTTCCTTAGGGGTACAGGTGCATGGCGGTATGGGTTTTATTGAAGAAACTGGTGCTGCGCAACATATGCGCGATGCACGTATATTGCCAATCTATGAGGGTACCAATGGTATTCAGGCCTTAGATTTTATCGGTCGAAAATGCTTGCGTGATCATGGCGAGGGGATAAGGCAGCTTTTAGCTGATATGAGTCAAACCATTGACATTAACACAAACCAAACTGAGCCGTCTAAGTCGCTAATCGCTGGATTACAGGTTACGTTAGGCCAGTGTCAGTCTGCACTTGATCATGTGCTTGCACATCCTCAAAAGGCACCCTTTGTGGCCTATCAATTTATGGTGCTATTTGGCAACTCAGTAGCCTATTGGCAACTTGCGATTCTTGGCTGTACGGCCGCTGAAAAGATACATTCAGGTGATCAAGATGAATTTCTAAAACAAAAGTTAGCTACAACGCAGTTTTATAAGACTCAAATACTGCCGCGCAATCATTCACATCTAGAGGCTATATTAGCGGATTCTGAGTTTATCGATAATCTAAAGCTGAATTAGTTGTTACTCAGAACAAAACCCACCACCATGGCTAAGGTCGCAATAAATAGTAGGGTAAAAACAATACCGCCAATAATGAAGGTTAGCGGATTACCCTGTTCAAAATCACGGGTTCTGTTTTTATCACTCTGAACACCAATTCCAGCGGCTAAAATACTTTTTATCACGGCGCCAAGGCTGGGTTTATTGGGGTTTTTGGTGGGCTTAGTCATTTCTTGATCCAAACTTAATCCAAAATAGGGCTGAGCCAGCGAGCCAGATCATCGACTGGCATAGACTTTCTTTCTGCCAGCGATGCCAGTTGATCCTTATCAATTTTGCCAGTATTGAAATACTTAGATTCAGGATGGCCAAAATACCAGCCGCTTACTGCAGCAGCAGGAGACATGGCAAAGCTATCGGTTAGGGTTAAACCGGTATTTTTCTCCGCATCCAAAAGCTTAAAGAGTGCGCTCTTCTCGGTATGATCTGGGCAGGCAGGGTAGCCGGGCGCTGGACGTATACCACGGTATTTCTCTTTAATCAGCGCTTCATTATTAAGGGTTTCATCGGTCGCATAGCCCCAATGCTCACGGCGCACTCGCTCATGCAAATGCTCGGCAAAGGCCTCGGCTAATCTATCAGCTAATGCCTTGACCATAATCGAATTATAGTCGTCTTGCTGTGCTTCATACTGGTCGGCTAATTCGTCAGCGCCGATCCCTGTAGTAACCGCAAAGCCACCAATGTAGTCCGTTATGCCACTATCTTTGGGTGCCACAAAATCAGCTAGCGAATAAAGCTCTTCACTGGCACCGGGCTTTTGAATTTGTTGGCGGATATGATGCACAGTCGCCAGGGGCTGATCATCCTTATTCGAGCCATAAATTTCTATATCGTCGTGATTGACGCTGTTAGCTTCCCATAGACCAAACACAGCACGGGCTTTAAGGCGCTTATTGTCGATAATGTCTTTTAATAGGGCCTGAGCATCTTCGAAGAGATTTTGTGCGGCTTCGCCTACCACTTCGTCATTAAAAATCTTAGGGTACTTACCCACCAGATCCCAGGTGATAAAAAACGGTGTCCAATCGATATAGGGCACTAATAACTCTAATGGGTAGTCATCTAATACATTTACGCCCAACTGATTGGGAATATCTGGAGTGAAGTCACGCCAATTTAATTGTGGTTTTTGTTTTACAGCATCCTCGTAGGCATACAATGTGCCTCGCGAGGTGCGGTTAGCGGTGCGCAGTCTAACTGCGTCGTAATCCTTTTGGATATCCGCAACAAAGCCATCGCGACTTTCTTTATTAATCAGCTTACTGGCTACGCCAACGGCTCTTGAAGCGTCTGAGACATAGATCGCCTGATTATTATCGTAATTGGGGGCAATTTTAACGGCTGTATGGGCCTTAGAGGTGGTGGCCCCACCAATCAGTAAGGGCACAGAAAAGCCCTGACGTTGCATTTCCTTGCCTAGATGCACCATCTCATCAAGGGAGGGAGTAATCAGTCCTGATAGGCCAATAATGTCCACCTGTTTCTCTTTAGCCACCTGAAGTATTTTTTCTGCAGGCACCATCACGCCGAGGTCAATCACCTCATAGTTATTACATTGCAAAACCACGCCCACAATATTTTTACCAATATCATGAACATCTCCTTTTACGGTAGCCATAAGAATTTTGCCATTACTGCTGGCAGACGCATCTTTTTCGTCTTCGATATAGGGTTGTAAGTAGGCCACTGCCTGTTTCATAACGCGGGCAGATTTAACCACCTGCGGTAGAAACATCTTTCCAGAACCAAATAGATCGCCAACAATATTCATGCCATCCATCAGCGCGCCTTCAATCACGTGTAATGGGCGGTCTGCCTGTTGACGGGCTTCTTCAGTATCCTCTTCAATATAGGCGGTAATACCTTTAACTAAGGCATGTTCAAGGCGACGATTAACATTGGCCTCACGCCAACTAAGATCTTCGGTCTTGGCCTTGGTTTGTCCATCGCCGCGGTAATCATTGGCAATGGCTAAAAGATTATCGGTTGCCTGTTCGTTGCGATACAGCACCACATCTTCTACCGCATCTCGCAGGGCAGGGGGGAGCTCATCATAAACCGCAAGCTGGCCGGCATTAACAATCCCCATGCTCAGACCTTCGCGGATAGCATGTAACAAAAATGCAGAGTGAATCGCTTCGCGCACAGGGTTATTACCCCTAAACGAGAATGACACATTAGATATGCCACCAGAGACTAGGGCATGGGGAAGATTCTGTTTTATCCAGCCAGTGGCCTCGATAAAGTCTAAACCATAGCGGTTATGCTCTTCGATACCGGTGGCCACAGCAAATACATTGGGATCGAAAATAATGTCTTCAGCAGGGAAGCCAATCTGATTTACCAGCATATCGTAGCTGCGCTGACAAATCTGTTTACGACGTTCAAGGTTATCGGCCTGTCCCTGTTCGTCAAACGCCATTACTACAATAGCAGCACCATGCTGTTTGCATAATGTCGCTTTCTCAATAAATTCCTGCTCGCCCTCTTTAAGGCTGATAGAGTTCACTACCGATTTACCCTGTATGCATTTCAAGCCAGCTTCAATCACTTCCCATTTGGAAGAATCCACCATAATCGGCACACGAGAGATATCAGGTTCTGAGGCAATTAGATTTAAAAATGTCACCATGGCAGGTAAGGATTCAAGCATGCCCTCATCCATATTGATATCAATAATCTGAGCGCCGTTCTCTACCTGTTGTAAAGCCACCTGGAGGGCTTGGTCATAATTTTCTTCAAGAATGAGTCGTTTAAACTTGGCTGAACCTGTCACATTACAGCGCTCACCCACATTAACAAATAAGGATTCTGTGTTAATAGTGAAAGGCTCTAAGCCAGAAAGCCTAAGGGCAGGTGCTATTTCCGGAATTTTTCGCGGTTTAACCTCAGCCACTGCATCGGCAATGGCTTTAATGTGTTCGGGGGTGGTGCCACAGCAACCGCCAACAATATTCAGTAATCCTGACTGGGCGAATTCTAAAATAGTCTCTGCCATGGCGTCTGGGCCAAGATCATAGCCACCAAATTCATTGGGTAGTCCCGCATTGGGGTGGGCGGTAACTAGAGTGTCAGCGACATTAGAGATTTCTAATAGGTGAGGGCGCAACTCATCAGGACCCAAAGCACAGTTGAGTCCAATACTGACTGGTGTGCTATGACGAACAGAGTTCCAGAATGCCTCAGGGGTTTGACCCGATAGTGTACGACCACTGGCATCGGTAATAGTGCCGCTGATCATTATGGGTATCTCGTAACCCAATTTTACAAACACCTGCTGCACGGCAAACAGTGCTGCCTTTGCGTTGAGCGTATCAAAAACGGTCTCTACCATGATTAGATGACAGCCGCCCTCGATAAGAGCCTCGGTGGATTCAATATAGTTTTCAACTAGCTCATCATAGGTCACATTGCGCGCACCCGGATCATTCACATCGGGTGATAGGGAAGCTGTTCTACTAGTGGGACCCAAAATACCGGCGACAAAACGCGGTCTATCAGGGGTCGAGAACTCATCAGCCGCTTGCCGTGCTAATTTGGCAGATTCGCGATTAATTTCAGCAGACAGTGACTGCATGTTGTAGTCAGCCTGTGAAACCTGTGTGGAGTTAAAGGTATTGGTTTCAATAATATCCGCGCCAGCTTCAAGATAGGCGCGGTGAATATCCAAAATAATCTGTGGTTGAGTCAGGCTTAGCAGGTCGTTGTTGCCCTTAATGTCTGAATCCCAATCAGCAAAGCGTTGGCCGCGAAAGTCGGCTTCCTCAAGACTATGCTGTTGAATCATTGTTCCCATGGCGCCATCAATTAGCAAGATACGCTTAGCTGCGGCATTGATTAGGGATTGATGAATAGGGGTTTGACTTGATTTTGGCATAGAGTGCTTTAACACCTTAATAATATTGCTTTATCAAAATATTTTGATGGATGCGCATCATACCAGTATTTTTAAAAAAGAAAAGTTTTGTTTAGGGCGCGCATATCGTAAAATGGCAAAGTCTTTTACTCAGGTTTAGGTTGGAAATTATTTCATGGTTAATGTCACTATTACAGAATCGGCTCAAGAATACCTCGCGGGATTGCTCGAAAAGCAAAATTGCGAGGGCATAGGCATTCGCATGTTTATTTCTGACCCCGGAACGCCTAAAGCAGAAACCTGTATTGCTTACAGTCGACCGGGTGAACATAACGAAGAAGATGAAATTGTTGAATACGATCAATTCAATGCCTATTTTGAGCAGCGTAGCATTCCCTTTATGGATGATGCCAAAGTTGACTTTGCTGAGGATAAATTTGGTGGCCAGCTAACCATTAGGGCACCAAATTCCCGTGTGCCTAATGTGACAGATGACAGTCCTATCGAAGATAGAATTAACTATCTGCTTCACAGTGAAATTAATCCAGGCCTAGCCTCTCATGGGGGTAATGTAGCCCTTGCAACAATTGATGAGGGTTATGCAGTGCTTGAATTTGGGGGTGGCTGTCAGGGTTGCTCGTCAGTGAGTTTAACCCTCAAAGAGGGAGTGGAAAAAACCCTAATGGAAAAAATCCCTGAACTTAAAGGGGTAAAGGATTCTACGGATCATACAGACACTAGTAATGCTTACATGTAAGCGAAGTGTTATTTAGACAGCTACAAAAAACCCCGCAAATGCGGGGTTTTTTTATAACTTTTAACTGATCTTAACTCACTTCAACAATCTGTTGAGCAGCAATGGTTTTACCTTGCTCAGCTGACTTCTGGAACGATTCAATTTGATCAAAGTTCATGTAGCGATAGATTTCATCTGACATGGAGTCGATTTTACTGGCATATTGCATATATTCTTCGGGAGTAGGGAGTCGACCTAGGATCCCACCCACAGATGCAAGCTCGGCTGATGCTAAATAAACATTAGCGCCATCACCTAAACGGTTGGGGAAGTTTCGGGTAGAGGTTGAGAGTACCGTTGCGCCAGCCAGAACTCGTGCTTGGTTTCCCATACACAGTGAACAGCCGGGCATCTCGGTGCGTGCACCAACTTTACCGTAGATATTGTAATAGCCTTCTTCCATTAGCGTATGAGCATCCATACGAGTCGGTGGGCAGATCCAGAATCTGGAATCCACTGAGCCGGCTTCATCCAGTAGTTTACCCGCGGCACGGAAGTGACCAATGTTAGTCATACAGGAACCAATAAAGATCTCATCAACTTTGTCGCCAGCCACTTCAGATAACAGCTTGGCATCATCAGGGTCATTCGGACAGCAAACGATAGGCTCTTTAATGTCGGCTAGATCGATCTCTATAACCGCGGCATATTCCGCATCGGTATCGGCAGACATTAGATTTGGATTTTCTAGCCATTCTTCCATTTGACGTACGCGACGCTCAAGGGTACGCACATCGCCATAGCCTTCTGCAATCATCCAGCGTAAAAGCGTGACGTTAGAGCGTAAGTATTCAGCCACAGAATCTTCGCTTAACTTAATAGTACAACCTGCCGCTGATCGCTCAGCAGAGGCATCAGACAGTTCAAATGCCTGCTCTACAGTGAGGCTTTCAATGCCTTCGCCTTCAATTTCTAGGATACGACCAGAGAAGAAGTTCTTTTTACCTTTCTTCTCAACGGTTAATAAACCTTCTTTAATACCGTAGTAGGGGATTGCATGAACCAAGTCACGCAGGGTAATGCCCGGCTGCATTTCGCCTTTAAAGCGCACTAAAACTGATTCTGGCATATCCAGTGGCATAACGCCTGTGGCAGCGGCAAAAGCGACAAGACCAGAACCACCGGGGAATGAAATACCCATGGGGAATCTAGTGTGCGAATCACCGCCAGTACCTACAGTATCTGGCAGTAACATACGGTTAAGCCAGCTATGAATAATGCCATCACCTGGACGCAGAGAAACACCGCCACGGTTCATGATGAAGTCCGGCAGACTATGCTGAGTGTCGATATCGACGGGCTTGGGATAGGCCGCAGTATGACAGAATGACTGCATGACTAAATCTGATGAGAAGCCAAGACAGGCAAGGTCTTTAAGTTCATCCCGCGTCATCGGGCCAGTGGTATCCTGAGAGCCTACAGTGGTCATCTTAGGTTCGCAGTAAGTACCAGGGCGAACGCCTTCAACACCACAGGCTTTACCGACCATTTTTTGCGCTAGTGAGAAGCCAGCAGTTGATTCTTTGGGTGTTTCTGGCTTGCGGAAAACATCTGACACTGGAAGCCCCATATGCTCCCTAGCACGCTGAGTTAAGCCGCGCCCCACAATAAGGTTGATTCGACCATCAGCCTGAACCTCATCCAGAATAACCTCAGATTTGTGCTCAAACTCACAGATAACATCGCCCGCTTCATTAAGAATTTGACCGTCATAGGGGCGAATCTCAATGATATCGCCGTAATGAATATCGTCTACAGGTGCCTCAAATACGAGGGCGCCAGCATCTTCCATAGTATTAAAGAAAATAGGCGCAACCTTACTGCCAATACAGATACCGCCAGAGCGCTTGTTGGGTACGCCGGGCATATCTTTACCAAAGAACCAAAGCACTGAATTAGTGGCTGATTTTCTAGAGGATCCTGTTCCTACAACGTCACCAACGAAGGCAACGGGTAAGCCTTTTGATTTGATTTCTTCAACCTGAGCCATAGGACCAATAGCCCCATGTTCTTCTGGATTCAAGCCATCGCGCGTCATTTTATACATGGCTTTCGCATGCAGAGGGATATCTGGGCGCGACCAAGCATCCTGTGCAGGGGATAGATCATCGGTATTAGTTTCGCCAGTAGCTTTAAATACCACCGCTTTGATGCTTTGTGGTACAGCATCATTACCGGTAAACCATTCGGCGTCAGCCCAAGATTGCATCACTGACTGTGCCTGAGTGTTACCCGCATCGGCTCTTTCGGCTACATCATGAAAGGCATCGAACACTAGTGTGGTTGATTTGAGCTGTGTAGCCGCTAATTCGCTCAATTCACCATCATCTAAAAGTTCTACTAGGGTAGCCACATTATAGCCACCATGCATATTACCAAGCAGTTCAACCGCAGCTGCTCGATCAATCAGGGGGGAGGTAGCTTCACCCTTTACAATGGCACTTAAAAAGCCGGCTTTTACATAGGCTGATTCATCGACACCTGGGGGTACACGATTAGCAATTAAATCAAGTAAAAATGCTTCTTCATTTGCCGGTGGATTCTTAAGTAACTCAACTAAAGCGGAGGTCCACTCAGGAGTTAATGGCTTAGGCGGGATGCCTTCTATTTGACGTTCTGCAACATGGGCGCGATAGGCTTCTAACACGGAATACCTCATTAATAACAATAGGTTATAAGGTTTAATTAAATTAAGCCTTAGGTTTCTGGTTTGGTATGGGCTGATTGTACAAGAATTTGTAGTTTTTTTACAGAAAGATATGGCTATGGTTGTGAGTTCATTTAGCTGCCGCTTTGTAGGTTAAGAATACTGACTATTATTTTTTTGCTCATTTAGGCTGTTAGTTAGGTCATGATTGTTTATAATTCTGGCTTTAAAATTATGCACTTATTGACTATGACTGTTCTGCAAGAAATTGAAGATTTCCTTCCCTGTAATACCCCGCAAGTATGGATTGATAATGCCCTGGCTAATCCTGAATTATTATTAATTGATCATGCTAACTGCGAAAAAAAGGCGGCTAGTACTGCGCTTAATTTAATGTATCGCTATGTGGATAATTTTGAGCTCTTAAATAAGATGTCTAGATTAGCGCGAGAGGAGCTGCGTCACTTTGAACAGGTGATCGCCATTATGAAGCGCCGCAACATCGATTATCGCCAGATAACGGCTTCCCGCTACGCAGTTAAGCTAAGAGAGGCTGTAAGACCCAATGATCCCGATAAGCTTGTGGATATACTGATTGTGGGTGCGATTATTGAGGCGCGTTCCTGTGAGCGCTTTGCCCGCATAGCGCCGTTCCTTGATGACGAATTAGAATCTTTCTACTTATCCCTGCTGAAGTCAGAGGGTAGGCACTTTAAGGATTACCTAACATTGGCGGGGACAGTGGCCTCTCAGCAAGAAATCGATACGCGTTTAGAATTGTTCTTGGGTATTGAAAAGCAGCTAGTAGAGTCGCCCGATACTGAGTTTAGATTTCACTCCGGCCCCTGTATTTAATATGGGTTGTATTTAATATGGAGATTAAAAAAGGCAGCCATGGGCTGCCTTTTTTTGCTTGGCTGCAAGATTAGCGCTTGTTAAGCGGAACGTAATCACGGCTGTCTGCGCCTGTATATAGCTGGCGTGGACGACCGATACGGTAAGGGTTTGTGATCATCTCATTCCAGTGAGAAATCCAGCCTACAGTTCGTCCAGTGGCAAACATAGCAGTGAACATTTCGATAGGTATACCCAGTGCTTTAAGGATAATGCCCGAGTAGAAATCAACATTAGGGTAAAGCTTTCTGCTGACAAAATACTCATCTTCCAGGGCAATAATTTCTAGCTTTTTGGCCAATTTAAATAGCGGGTCATTTTCAAGGCCAAGTACTTCAAGTACTTCGTTACAGCTTTCGCGCATAACTGTAGCTCGTGGATCATAGTTCTTGTAAACCCGATGACCAAAGCCCATTAGGCGGAATGGGTCATTTTTGTCTTTAGCCTTGCGAATATATTTAGCAATATTATCTTCATGACCAATCTCGTTGAGCATCACTAATACAGCTTCGTTGGCACCGCCATGAGCAGGTCCCCACAGAGCAGCGATACCCGCAGCAATACAGGAGAATGGGTTAGCACCCGATGAGCCTGCTAATCTTACGGTTGATGTAGAGGCGTTTTGCTCATGATCAGCATGCAAAAGGAACAAACGATCAATTGCCTTGGCAATGGCAGGCTCAATTTTGTAGTTTTCACAGGGTGTACCAAACATCATGTGCAAGAAATTCTCTGAATAAGATAGAGAGTTATCAGGGTACATGAAAGGTTGACCCATAAAGTGTTTGTGGCACATCGCAGCAATGGTTGGCATTTTTGCAATCAGGCGATGAGCAGAAATTTTTCTGTGTGTTTCGTCAGTAATGTCCAGTGAATCATGATAAAACGAGGACATTGCACCGACAATTCCACACATCATAGCCATCGGGTGGGCGTCATGACGGAATCCGCTGATAAAGTTTTCGATCGAACGGTTAACCATGGTGTGGTATTTAATGTTGTTTTCAAAATCCACCTTTTGCTCAGCGTTGGGCAGATTGCCCTCGAGGAGCAAATAGCATGTCTCTAAATAGTCAGATTTTTCCGCAAGCTGTTCTATGGGGTAGCCTCGGTGTAACAGGATACCTTTGCCTCCGTCAATATAGGTGATGTCAGACTGACAGGCGGCAGTGGCAGAAAAACCGGGGTCATAGGTAAAATAACCATGCCCGCCAAGGCTGCTGATATCAATTACGTCTTGACCTCTGGTGCCTTCCAAAATCGGGAGGTCGACGGTCAAATCTCCATCTATAGAGAGAGTTGCTTTACGGTTGGTCATGCATGATCCTCGAGAAATACTGGTGATGTGACTTGCTAGCTTTGGGTCACTAACTATAAGTAATTAGATAAAATTGTCAACTTGACAGTCTGATTTTACCCTAAAAAATAGCTCATAAAAAGCGAACATTGGTTTGGCTGATATTTATACAGTTTAATTGTGCTAAAAATAGGGTGCTTTCGTGTGCTATTTTAATTGAATTTTCCCCTATCCGTTTGGCTTAGATTGAATTAATCAATTGAACTATCTATAATGACGCGCCGTAAGTAGTGAACGATCTGAATTCAAAGATTGTTCTAAGAATTCAGCTCTATTCATCGCCGTTTTTATGCGGATTTTAGAGTCCTATTTAAAGAGTTATTTCATTGTGAAAACGAAAAGACCCGTTAATTTGGATATTGGTACTATAAAGCTACCAATTACCTCATATGTTTCTATATTGCATCGTGTATCTGGTGTTGTTCTATTTTTGGCTGTTGCCCTTATGCTTTGGGTGCTCGATATGAGCCTCGCCTCTAAGCAAAGCTTTCAGTCCCTTAAAGAATGCCTTTCAAGCCCAATCGCACAGTTTGTTATATGGGCGGCTTTGGCGGCCTTGGCCTACCATGTTGTCGCCGGTATTCGTCATTTAATTATGGATCTTGGTGTGGGTGAAGACAGCTTTGAGACAGGTCGCCGTAGTGCATGGCTTGTGGTGGTTGTGGCAGTGGCAGTTATTATTAGCTTAGCGGGATGGATCTTCTTATGGTGAGTTCAGTAACAAGTTTAGGCCGCAGCGGCCTTTCCGATTGGCTAGTTCAGCGTGTATCTGCGTTGGTAATGACAGCCTATATATTCTTTATGGTGGGTTATTTTGTTATCAACCCAAGCCCGAGCTTTGAGCAATGGCAGGCTCTCCATGGTTCGTTGGCAATGCGTATATTTAGCTTGCTGACTATTCTTTCTATTGCTGCCCATGCCTGGATCGGAATGTGGTGTGTGTTAACCGACTATATTACTGTTCGTTTAATTGGGCCGAAGGCCACGCCAATTCGTATGTTTTTACAGTTAGCAATGATTGCATTAATCCTTCTTTATGTGGTCTGGGCAATTGATATTCTCTGGGGAATTTAAATAGATGGCAAATATGAGAACAATGAGTTTTGACGCGGTTATCGTTGGCGGCGGCGGCTCAGGTATGCGGGCAGCACTTCAGCTAGCGCAGTCAGGTTACAAAACTGCAGTTATTACCAAGGTATTTCCTACAAGATCACATACAGTTTCTGCTCAAGGCGGTATTACCTGTGCGATTGCCAGTGATGATCCCAATGATCAGTGGCAGTGGCATATGTATGACACCATTAAAGGATCGGATTATATTGGTGATCAAGAAGCTATTGAGTATATGTGTAAAACCGGCCCAGAGGCGGTGTTCGAATTAGAGCATATGGGGCTTCCTTTTTCACGTAATGAAAACGGACGTATCTATCAGCGTCCCTTTGGTGGTCAATCTAAGGATTTTGGTGAGGGCGGGCAAGCAGCTAGAACCTGTGCCGCTGCTGATCGAACCGGACATGCATTGTTGCACACCCTTTATCAGGGTAATCTTAAGAACGAAACGGTATTCCTTAATGAGTGGTTTGCTGTCGATCTGGTAAAAAATTCCGATAATGCGGTTGTGGGCGTGGTTGCGATTAATATCGAAACCGGTGAAACCGTCTATGTGAAGTCCAAGGCAACTGTATTTGCCACTGGTGGTGCAGGGCGTATTTACGCATCAACCACTAATGCACATATCTGCACCGGTGATGGTATTGGTATGGCACTGCGAGCAGGCTTTCCTGTGCAGGATATGGAAATGTGGCAGTTCCATCCAACCGGTATCCATGGTGCGGGGACCTTAGTCACTGAGGGCTGTCGAGGTGAGGGTGGTTATTTAATTAATAAAGATGGTGAGCGCTTCATGGAGCGTTATGCGCCCAATGCCAAAGACTTGGCCGGTCGTGATGTGGTTGCTCGCTCAATGGTTCAGGAAATTCTTGCTGGTCGTGGCTGCGGTGAAAACGGCGATCATGTTTTCCTTAAGCTAGATCATTTAGGTGAAGAAACCCTGAATGCAAAATTGCCGGGTATTCTTGAACTATCGAGAACCTTTGCCCATGCCGATCCTATAGTTGAACCTATTCCTGTTGTTCCTACCTGTCACTATATGATGGGCGGTATCCCGACCAATGTTGATGGTCAGGCGCTCACTTTGGATGATCAGGGTAAAGAACAGGTAGTCGATGGCTTTTATGCCTGTGGTGAAGCGGCCTGTGTTTCTGTGCATGGCGCTAACCGATTGGGTGGTAATTCACTGCTTGATTTGGTGGTCTTTGGTCGCGCTTCGGGTCTGTTTATTGAGAAGCAGCTTCGTGAAGGTATTGATCTAAAGGATGCCACCGAAGACGACATTCAGCGTGCAATGAAAGTACTCAATCGCATTAATGGCTCGCAAGAGGGTGAAAAGGCCTCTGTGCTTAGAGCTGAGTTACAGACCATTATGCAAAATCACTTTGGCGTATTCCGAAGCGGTGAATTTATGAAAGAGGGTATCGAAAAACTTAAAGCCCTTCGTCCACGCATTGAGAACGTTCAGCTCACCGATACTAGCAATGCCTTTAATACCGCTAGAATTGAGGCCTTAGAGCTGCAAAACCTGCTTGAAGTAGCTGAGGCGACGGCAGTTGCTGCGGAGTGGCGAACCGAAAGTCGTGGTGCCCATGCCCGTGAAGATTTCCAAGAACGAGATGATGAAAACTGGCTCTGTCATTCGGTTTATTTTCCCCATGATCAGTCTGTAGCCAAACGAGATGTTAATTTTACTCCCAAAACCCGTGAGGCCTTTGAGCCTAAAGTCCGGTCCTACTAGGAGAGGTAGTTAAGACGATGTTAGAAGTAAGTATTTATCGTTACAATCCTGAGATTGATTCTGAGCCTTACATGCAAGAGTTTCAGTTTGATACTCAGGGTAAGGATATTATGGTTCTGGACGTGCTTGAGAAACTCAAGACAGAGGATCCGACCTTGGTATTCCGTCGGTCCTGTCGCGAGGGCGTCTGTGGTTCTGACGGCGTTAATATCTCCGGTAAAAATGGTTTGGCCTGTATTACGCCGCTGTCTGAAGCAGTAAAGAATAATAAATTGGTTATTCGTCCGCTACCAGGGTTGCCTGTTATCCGTGATCTGGTGATCGACATGAGCCAGTTTTACGCCCAATACGAAAAAATACAGCCTTATTTGATCAATAATACCCCAGCTCCGGCTATTGAGCGTCTACAATCGCCTGAAGATAGAGCCAAGTTAGATGGGCTTTACGAATGTATTCTCTGTGCCTGTTGTTCAACAGCTTGCCCATCGTTTTGGTGGAATCCAGACAAATTTATTGGACCATCAGGTCTATTGCAGGCCTATAGATTCTTGGCTGATACAAGAGATACGGGTACCGAGGACCGTCTTGCCGATCTTGATGATCCCTTTAGCGTCTTCCGCTGTCATGGCATTATGAACTGCGTTCAGGTTTGCCCTAAGGGTTTAAACCCAACCAAGGCAATTGGCCATATTCGAAGCATGCTTTTAGCAAGCGGCACCTAGGGTAATTTGTCGTTTGATCAAAAAGGGGCCCTGTGGCCCCTTTTTTGTTATTTAAATTAGGTATATTTAACGATACAAACCAAGCAGTTTGGCTTAAAATATCCTTACTAATTGGCTGTAAACTTAAAAAGCACCAAGATAGATCTTTTTTAGTTATAAATCACCAGGATATTCTCTAGTTAATACTGGTTGTTTGTTGAATAAAGGTCTAAAATGTGCGCGTTAAATTTACTGGATGCCGTGTAACCCACCGAGGAAATTAGCAATGGCAGATGGCTTAATGGAGCGCTTTTTAAACTCCTCCCACTTTTCTGGTGGAAATGCCGCTTACATAGAAGAACTCTACGAGACCTACTTGCACGAGCCCAATAACGTGCCAGAGGAGTGGAGCAGCTTTTTTGACTCTTTGCCTCGCACAAATGGGTCGGTTACTCCAGATATTTCCCATGATACTGTGGTCAAGCATTTTGAACTTTTAGGCCGCAGACAGGCACGTCCAACCCCTGCACCTGGTTCCGGCGGTGTTCATATTGAACATGAGCGCAAGCAGGTGAAAGTCGTCCAGCTAATTAGCTCCTATCGTTTTCGAGGTCACCAGAAAGCAAACCTTGATCCTTTGGGCATAATGAAAAGAGAAGAGGTTCCCGATCTCGATCTGCATTTTCATGGTCTTACTGACGCCGATTTAGATACCACATTCCAATCAGGTCCACTTTACATGGGCAAGGTTGAGGCAACACTCAGAGAAATCGTAGAAACCCTTGAAGAGACTTATTGTCAGAGCTTGGGTGCTGAGTTTATGCACATCACCTCGTTTACTGAAAAGCAATGGCTGGCCCAGCGTTTTGAATCAGTTCGCTCAAAGCCCACCTATGGCGATGCGGCGCGTATTGACGTTCTCAGTCGTTTGACTGCCGCTGAGGGTCTTGAAAAGCACCTAGATTCAAAATATCCAGGTACCAAGCGTTTTGGTCTTGAGGGTGGTGAAAGTTTAATTCCATTACTGGACTGTCTTGTTCATCGCTCTGGTGAATATGGTTGTAAAGAAATTGTCATGGCTATGGCCCACAGGGGTCGCCTTAACGTCCTAGTGAATGTACTGGGTAAAAACCCTACAGAGCTGTTTGAAGAATTTGAAGGCAAGCGCATGGTAGATACTTCGGGTGATGTGAAATATCACCAGGGGTTCTCATCCAACGTGATGACGCCAGGCGGAGAAGTGCATCTTGCACTGGGCTTTAACCCGTCACACCTAGAGATTTCTTGTCCAGTGGTTATAGGCTCTGGACGGGCGAGACAGGATCGCCGAGACGATTCTGAGGGCCATCAGGTAGTGCCCATTTTAATTCATGGTGATGCTGCCTTTGCTGGTCAGGGCGTGGTCATGGAAACATTCCAGTTATCCCAGACTCGGGCCTACAAAACCGGTGGTTCAATTCACATTGTGATTAATAACCAAATTGGTTTTACTACCAGCCGTCAGGAAGATGCCAGATCCACAGAATATTGCACTGATATTGCTAAGATGGTCCAAGCGCCTATTTTACATGTTAATGCTGACAATCCCGATGAGGTGATGTTTGCTGCCATGTTGGCTATGGATTATCGCTATGAGTTTGGTAAAGACGTAGTTATTGATTTAGTTTGCTATCGTCGTCGTGGTCACAATGAGACTGATGAACCATCCGCTACCCAGCCGCTGATGTACGATGTGATTCGCAAGCATCCTACCGTGCGGACACTATATGCAGAAAAGTTGGTTAAAGAGAGTGTTATCAGTCAGGCTGATGCCGATAAGCTAACCAATGAATACCGTGGCAGTTTAGATCGAGGCGAATACGTGGTCCACAATCTAGTGAGTGAGCCAGATACTAGTCTGTTTGTTAACTGGTCCCCTTATT
>JABBBH010000047.1 GCA_018607525.1 SAR92 clade bacterium | reverse complement strand
CTGTTTAATGGTCAGGGGGGCGAATATGTTGCAGAGCTAGTCGAAGCTAAAAAGGGCAAGGCTACAGTTCGTATCACTGAGTTTGATAAGACCGATCGTGAATCGTCACTGTCTGTTCACCTAGCTATTGGTATTTCTCGTGGTGAACGCATGGATTGGATTGTGCAAAAAGCCACTGAGCTTGGCGTGAGTGAAATCACCCCCCTGTTCACCGAACGCTGTGAAGTAAAACTCAGCGGTGATCGACTCGACAAGAAGGTGAGTCACTGGCAACAGGTGGCTATTAGTGCCTGTGAGCAGAGTCAGCGCAACAGAGTGCCTCAAATTAATTCGCCCTTAAAATTAGACCAGTGGCAAACCCACTGTGACAGTTCACTTAAATTGGTGCTTCATCATCGCACTGAATCACGTCTCACCGACATGACTCAGCCCAGCGGGCAGATCGCAATATTAGTTGGACCCGAAGGTGGTCTTAGTGAACGCGAAATTGAACAGGCTATAGGCCAAGATTTCCAAGCGCTTGCGTTGGGTCCAAGAGTACTGCGAACCGAAACCGCGCCCTTAGCGGCAATCTCTATCCTGCAATCCCTTTGGGGAGATATGGGGTAGTGACAAACAGACTAGGTAATACAGATGCTAATTTTCTAGCGCCCGTTATTACCCTGTTTTTGCTGATTTCTCCCTCGACTCAAGCTAAAGACGACAGCCAAGCGCTAGGCACCATATACTGCGATGGCGGTATCCGTGGCATAGCCACGCATATTCAATCACCCCAAGGGGTTGACCCTAATCAATCCGTTATTGTGACTGCCGCGCATGTAATTTATAACCCACAAACCGACCAGCTATTTAACCAATGTCATTATCGACCGCAGAATAAGCGACTAAGCGGTATTGGCTTTGAAACCGTTTCTTCTCACAGCTACTCGGTAAATAATAAGGATAAAATTGCGCAAGCCGAAAGTGATATTGTTTTTATACAGCTCAAAAAAACAGCCCACCAGCCTAGGCTTAAGCTAGTGCAGGATTTTTCTAATGCAGAGTCAGAATTTTCTTTGATAAGTCCTGATTTAGACGGTTTTAAACAGACTAGATGTAACAAAATTAACCACCCCCATCTCAATAGCGACAAATTACTGCTACACGACTGCCCTGTCCAACAGGGTAGTTCGGGAAGTCCTTTATTAAACGCAAGCGGAGATGTTATCGCCATACATGGCGGAAGATTTACTGTTCAGACGGCAAAGGATAGCAAGGAAAGTACTGAATGGATTGGGCAGGCGAGGCGCATTGATTCAAAGATTGATCTTAGCTTAGGTCGCTAAGCGAAAATATCACTTATTGACTCTAATCACCGCCGTTGATGCCAATTTGTGATGCCAACCCTGATGTCGCTTATCGAAAGCAATCCAAATAATTCCTATGAACAAACAAAATACAGCCGGCAAATAGCCAAAGTATCGAATAATTGTCTGCCAAAAACTAATGGGCCCTGATGTTTTGATATCAACAATTTTTAATTTTAATATCATTTTGCCTAGTGTGGCAGAGAAACGTAGCCATAACCAAATCGTAAGTATAAGTGGAAATACAAACTCTATAATAAAATGCCAAACGCCCATATAAGTATAGGCTGTATTATTAAGATATTGATCTGCACCATAAATCATTGATACCGGCAAAGTTATTAAGAAAAACAGAATTATAAGGTCAATTACTGTCGCAGAAAGTCTTAACCAAAAGCCCGCATAAACAACATTATTTTCAGCATCTTCCATGACACTTTTCCCCAACTCATGTATTAACCCTGAATAAAGTAACTATAGAGCAGTTAAAAGTGCCTGTCGGTTCTAACTCTGTTTATTACATATCTGAAAAAGGGTTTTCCAAATCAAAAGCGACCTCTTGAGCATAACCAGGAATGCTAATACCCTCTTTTGTAATCTCAACTTTATCTTCGTCAACTAAGGCTTCACCAAAACGATAAACAACATCTAATTCAGCCGCATCGGCACGATTGGCATAGGCTTCCGCGTTACTTCTCGTAGCATCTCGCTTGGCAAAGTAAGCCTCGAGCTGATCACCATAACGTGCCGCCATCATTTTTTCTGCTTGCTGGGGAGACAGTACAACGGCGGTTGCATTATTGCCGCCAAAGCCCTTCGAGTTAATAAAGGCGACATGCATATTCTTTTCACTGGTGTTCATGTCTTGAAGTGGAAACACTGTGTGCTTTTGATTCACATCATCAGCCACCTTAGTAATGGTTTTTATGCCAGGAATAATTTGATACTTAAAAGTTCCCAATGCTGACATCAGCTGATCACCACTGGCAGTTGAAATGGTATGGCCCACATAGGATTTAACTGCAGTCACCGGCCAGTCATTAATATCAAAGGCTTCGGCTACACGGTTAATTAAATTAGATTCGGTGGTGCGGTTCGCTGGCGTACTGGAACCATGAGCATGAACAAAGCTGTGCTTTTGCACTGTTTCTGTGCCGACAATACTCGCTGCAGAGGCCACGGCCTTAGCAAAAGAAATCGTATTACCGACGCCCGGCGCAGAAATAGACTTTTTAACGCCATCGGCATTAATAAAGATTTCGGGTATGGCGCCATGAATATCTGCACCTAATTCGACGGTTAAGGCATCGTCCATCAAAACAACGTACTGGGTACCCTCAGCTAGGGTAAAGCCACAGTTTTCACCAAAAGGACGGCTAGCACGACGCCAATCTGGCTTATCTGCACCATCTAATTTGGCTAAATTTTCATCGCTACCCAAAGCGCTCATATTGGAAAAGCCTTCAGAAACCTCAGGCATTATGACTGATTCAGCATTGCCCACAACAGCCACACGACGAACGCCACTGCGAATATCGCGGACCGCTGCCTGCAAACAATAAAGAAAGGTGGCACAGGCTCCGGTAATCGCTTCAGTATGGCCAACACTGCCAAGAACATAGGCGTTAACAAAATCGGCAGGCATGGAATTCAAGCCCATGGGCACCTGCTTGGCTGTGGTTCGGCCACCTTTTTGGCGTGCCTGAAATAGACCACCAAAACCTTCTTCACTCATTTGGCTAAAACCGCTCGAAGAGTAAACACCTATCTGATCTGGCTTAACGGAATCGGCAATAGTTTGCCATTCTACGCCCACGGAATGCAGCGCATCACTAGCGCCCATTAATGCCATTTGTAATGTACGAGGATGAAAGCGCGCGTTGTAATGGTCTGCAGGGTCAAAACCCTCGGGCAGTTCCCCTGCAGCTTTTGCCGCCAACTCGTAGTCAGAGCCCACTAACAGGTCGCTATCTTCGCTTAGCTTAACTTCAAAGGTGCCGTCCTGTAGATCGGTTAACTGCCAATGCTTGGGCGTCACTGTGGGTAAGTCGCGCTTAGCAATAGTAAATACCGGCTGTGACTCTGCGCTTGCACTGAGACTTACTTTTTTATTGCCAGAAACTGCACCGGGATCAAAGGAAGTAATTTTTCTAACTAAGGTGCCACTCAATACAGTATTGCGAAATTCTTGATTTACCTGAGTCGCATCAAGTATTTGGCCGCCTGAAGTTTCATACCCCTGCTCTGAGGCCTTAACTAGCCCCATGAGGCAGGCAAGACTGACAACCGTTTGCTGTTGCTGACTTTGTGGAAGTGATTCAAGGATCATACGGCGAAACGCCTGATGTGATGAACTGCGACCGGCCGCATTGTAGCCGCCGTAACCAACAATAAGTGGTAGTGAAACTGACATTCCCTCTTCCCTTTATAAATTAAGCTAATAAACTAAGTGTAATAGCATTTTTAACTTATATATTTAATATTTAAGCCATATTAATTAATTTTTAAGACTTTTATGTTATATTTACGGCATGCCTTTTAATCTCACCCTTTTGCTTTGCGACAATATGCTGGTTTCTAGCACTACGCTGGCAGTGGAAATTTTCAAATTTGCGCAAACGGCAGCCCTTGCTAATCGCGATGACGTGAAAGAAGTCAAGATTCGCTGGCTTAGCCCAAATGGAAAGCCGGTTAAAACCTCTGCGGGCTTCGAGCTTCAGCCAACGCATAGTATTGATGACGTATTTGACAGTGATCTTGTCCATATCCCTGCCATGTGGCGCAATCCAAAACCGGTGGTTGATCAATGCCCATCTTATATTCCATGGCTTCAGAACCAACATAAACAAAATTCTAAGTTCACCGCTGTGGGAACGGGAGTCTGCTTTCTGGCTGAAGCAGGACTGTTGGATGATAAGCCGGCTACTACCCACTGGCATTATTTTGATCAATTTCAGCGGCGTTATCCAAAAGTGCAGCTGGAGCGCCAGCGCTTTACTACGCAGGCCGGTAATATTTATTGTGCGGCTAGCGTGAATGCCATGGCTGAGTTAATTATGCATCAGGTTGAGCGTATTTTTGGGCGGGTTATTGCTCGACAGGCACAGCGTAACTTTTTTCACGAGATCCGCAATTTATCTGAATCAGCAAGCCTTGAAAGCGAAAGGCAAAGAAAGCATGGCGATGAGGCTGTGGCGCAGGCACAAATATGGATCCAAGATAATCTAGCAAAATCACTCAGTGTGCCCAGTTTAGCGGCTCAATTTAATATGACCACCCGAACATTTAATCGGCGCTTTAAGAATGCTACCGGCCAAACTCCGGTGGATTATATGAACAACACCCGTATGACATTCGCCTGTGACTTATTAAAGAACACAGATTTGTCGATTTTGGAAATTGCCGGATTTAGCGGATTTAAGGACGCGACATGGTTTTCATCACGCTTTAAGAACTGGTCTGGCGATACGCCGAAGGCGTACCGCCAAACTGTTAGAGCAAAGTTATTTGACTAAGCGCAAAGCCTAAATAGCTCTTACGCGAATGACCCCTTCAACCTGCTCTACCTTTTGTAGCATTGCAGCAGAGATATCGCCTTCAACATCGATAATGTTATAGGCTACTTCGTTGCGACTCTTATTCACCATGTCGACAACATTCAGCTCAAAGTCAGCCAATATTGATAGCACGCTACCCAAAACTTTAGGAACATTTTGGTTGGCGAAGGTTAAACGACTACCGCCATTGCGTGTTAGCTTAGTAGGCGGAAAATTAACTGAGTTATGAATATTGCCATTTTCAATGTAATCCATCAGTTGATTGGCTGCCATCACCGCACAGTTCTCTTCTGCTTCTGCTGTACTAGCACCGATATGCGGCATCGCTAGAACATTTGCTTTGCCCAAGAACTCAGGAGTTGGGAAGTCACAGATATAGCCGGCAATTACGCCGTTATCCAATGCCTTCACCATATCTTCTGTGCTAACAATTTCTTCACGCGCAAAATTTAAAATCTTTGCTGTGCTTTTCATTCCACTTAATGTTTCAGTATTAATCAGATGCTTTGTCGCGGGAATAGCCGGGACATGCAAGGTAACGAAATCAGATTTTGCCAATAGAGCTTCAAGACTATCCATGCGCTCAACCTGACTTGAGAGTTGCCATGCCGCTTCAACTGAAATTGCGGGATCATAGCCAATTACGTCCATACCTAAATCAAGCGCAAGATTGGCAATAATAGAACCAATAGCACCTAGACCGACAACACCCAGGGTTTTACCAGTAATTTCTGAGCCGGCAAAACGCTTTTTCTCTTTTTCAAGCAACTTGCCCATCTCACCAGCATCATCCATATGGGTTAAGCCTTGAACATAGTTCATGCCGCCATAAATGTCGCGAGAGCCTAAAAGTAGACCAGCTACAATAAGCTCTTTTACCGCGTTGGCATTAGCGCCCGGAGTATTGAATACCACAATACCCTGATCGGTATAATCAGCAACGGGTACGTTATTTACACCAGCGCCGGCTCTTGCAACGGCTAACAAACTTTCCGGAACCTGCTCCTCATGCAATTTTTGGCTTCGCAAAATAAAACCCTGAGGATCAGACAGCTCACTGCCTACCTCGTATTTGTCCGCTGAAAAACGGCTTAGGCCTTTGGAGGAGATTGCGTTATAGGTACGAATTTTGTGCATATTTAATTCTCTATTAGTTCTTTTCAGTTATTGGGCAACTTGTGTGTAGGCCCATTCTAGCCAAGGGAGTAATGCTTCTACATCTGACTGTTCAACAGTCGCGCCACACCAGATTCGCAAACCTGCTGGGGCATCGCGGTAAGCGCCAATATCAAAGGCGACCGCTTCTTCTGCAAGCAGTGCTACCATCTGCTTGACTTGATCGGCGTCAAGGTCAAGGCTCAAACAAACACTGGTGTTTGAAATTTGATCCGGCTCTTGAGCAAGAAAATCAATCCATGAGTTTGAATCAACAAACGCTTTAATCACCGCTAAGTTAGCTTCAGATTTAGCAATAGCACCAGGCAGACCGCCAATCGAGCGAACCCACTGCAATGCATCTAAATAGTCTGCAACACAAAGCATAGATGGCGTATTAATGGTTGCGCCACGGAAAATACCTTCTATTAACTTACCGCCTTTGGTAAGACGGAAAATTTTTGGCAATGGCCATGGTGGGCTGTAGGACTCAAGTCGCTCAACTGCACGTGGACTTAAGATGATCATGCCATGTGCACCCTCACCGCCCAACACTTTTTGCCAGCTGTAGGTAACAACATCAAGCTTTTCCCATGGCATATCCATAGCAAATACTGCAGAAGTTGCGTCACAGATAGTAAGGCCCGTTCGATCATCACTGATCCAATCGGCATTCGGAACTTTTACCCCAGAAGTGGTGCCGTTCCAAGTGAATATGCAATCGTTATCAGGATTTGCCTGAGACATGTCTGGCAGAGCGCCATAGTCTGCAGTATAGCTATTAAGATTATCAAGCTTCAGTTGCTTGACGGCGTCTGTTAACCAGCCGCGGCCAAAGGATTCCCAAGCGAAAATATCTACCGGACGCTGTCCCAGCACTGACCACATAATCATTTCAACAGCACCCGTATCTGATGCTGGCACAACACCCACACGGTAACCCTCGGGCAAGCCCAAGATTTCAGCCGTTTCAGTACAGGCTAAACCCAGTGCTTTTTTACCCAAAGAGGAGCGGTGTGAGCGCCCTAAAGTGTCTATTTGTAGTTGATCAAGGCTGTAACCTGGGCGCTTGGAGCAGGGGCCTGACGAAAAATTTGGGTTATTCGGCTTTGTATTTGGTTTCATATTTTCTGCTTTGGCTATTGCCATTCTCTCCAACTTTAAAAATAAAGAGCCACCGATTAACTCGATGGCTCAAAAGTCGCATTGGGTGGTAATCAGTTATTTAGTCTTGGCGGCGCGCTCTTTTGCAATAAGAAAATCAGCCACTTTTAGCATGCCTGAAAAACCACCAGCCTTGGTTGTGCTTACGCGGTATTTCCCATTGACGATGATCTCTGGGGTGCCGCGAACACGATAGGCACGTACTCTCGATTTTGCTTGGTTTACCATACTAGTAGCACCAAACGAGTTAAACGCACTAGAAAATTTTTCTTTGCTCACGCCCTCAGCAACAAAAATTGCCTCAAAGTCGTTTTGTTTCTTAATCGACTTTTTCTTTACATGAATGGCATCAAAAATCGGCATATGTACCTTATTCAATACATTCAAAATTTTAGCCGCATAATAAGCTCGAGCATAAGGCTCAAGGCCTGACTGCCATACTGCTGGCGTACTTTGAAAATCAACATCGGCAGGCAGCGCTTTCACCCAAGGGTGAAGATCAGTCTGAAAATTAAAACAATGTCCACAGGTGTACGAAAAAACTTCATTGATCTCAATTTTCTCTGAATTAGCAGTACGCACTGCCTGAGGCAAAATATCGTAATGCTCACCCGCTTTAAACGCTTCATCTGCCGCCTGGCACATAACCAGCGGAGCTAGAGCGAATACAAAAACAATTCTTTTAATCCATAGCATCGTTAATCTCCTTTCAAACCAATGTAAGCTTAGTTTAATCCTGAAATATAGTTGGCAAGCGCTTTGATTTCTTTGTTACTAAGCGCCTGTGCCACACCCTGCATTATTTTGGCATTGGAGCCTGAATTACGCTCGCCACTACGATAAGCTTTAAGCTGCTTCTCGGTGTATTCGGCGTATTGACCACCAAGGGCTGGGTAGCCAGCAGGTCCGTTACCCTTACCTGAGGGCGAATGGCAGGCTATACAGGCAGCAACTCCAGTTTTTAGATTGCCAGCTCGGTACAGTTTTTCACCTAGCTTAAGAACTTTTTCCGGGTCATCCATGCCTATTAAAGTAATATCTTTGGCACCTGCAATCTGCAAAGATTGGCTGTTGTAGTAAGCTGCCATATCCTGAAGATCTTGATCCGTCATGTAATCAAGGATCCCCGTCATCTCTACAATAACTCGCTCACCGGCCTTTACGTGGCGCAATTGAGCTGTTAGGTACTTTTCACCTAGCCCCGCAAGTTTTGGAAACGAAGGAATTGCACTGTTGCCGTCCTGACCATGGCAACCCGCACAGCTAGCAGTTTTTAGCTTGCCTGCTTGTGCATCACCCGCAGCCCAAACAGGTGCGATTAAAAACATCGATAATAGGCCGTAAACAAAAAAGATTCTTTTCATGGTTATTCCAAATCTCATAATCCGTTAGAATAGTCGGGCATATTGTTACTATACGCGCGAAAAATTAATAGGTGGTTAGCTCGTTGAGCATTTGCCGGCGCATTATATACCAATAAACTGCTTTTCTTAAGCAAATTACACTGTCTTTTTATGGATTTTAAAAAAGTGAATTTTAATACTGTTAAATTTTTGATCAGCGCCCAGACACTTCAACAGTGCCCTGCTGATACGGGTAGCGAAATTGCTTTCGCAGGCCGCTCTAATGCTGGGAAATCAAGCGCTATCAACACCCTGACTCGCAATAAAAGTCTGGCCCGAACCAGTAAAACACCGGGTCGAACTCAGCTTATCAATCACTTTGAGTTGACGCCAGAGAGTCGTCTTGTGGATTTGCCGGGCTATGGTTATGCCAAGGTGCCAAAAGAAATTAAAGCCAAGTGGGATCGCAATCTTGCCGAATATCTACAAAATCGTAATAGCTTGTGTGGCTTGGTTCTTTTGATGGATATAAGACACCCGCTGCAGGATTTCGATCGACAGATGCTTAATTGGGCGGCTCAGGCAGGTCTTCCCGTGCATATTTTGCTCACAAAGGCAGATAAACTTAAACGCGGCCCTGCAATGAGCTCGTTATTAGGGGTTGAAAAATTACTGCGCGACATGGATCCCGGCTTTACCCTTTTAAGCGCACAAATTTTTTCTTCGTTGAAGAAAACTGGCCTAGAAGAGCTTGAGAAAAAGCTGGCTAGCTGGCTTGAGGACTAATACACCCGTCTGTTTTAGATTGGCAAAAAAAAGACCCTGAACAAATTGGCTCAGGGTCTTGCTTGCTACTTGGAGAGTTCACACTCAAATTCTCACTAGGGGAAGAGAATTCATAATTGTTGCTTGCACTAATTTAGACAGCAGTTCTGAATTAAGTTCCCCATATTTTAAAAAAAATTATTTATTTTTTAATGAGCCTCATCCCAGTTATCTCCAACCCCTACATCTACAACTAATTTAACCTGCAGGCTCGCTGCATTTTCCATGCATTCTTTGATTCCAATAATAACCTGCTGATGTTCGCTTTCAGGCACCTCAAGCACTAGCTCATCATGCACCTGCATAATCATTCGGCTTTTGAGCTTTTGATTTCTCAGCCAGTTATCTACATTGATCATCGCCAGCTTTATAATATCTGCCGCCGTACCCTGCATGGGCGCATTAATTGCCGTGCGTTCTGCCGCCTGACGACGCATACCATTTCGGCTATTAATTTCTGGCAAATACAGTCTTCTGCCAAAGTGAGTTTCTACATAGCCCTTTTCAGCCGCGCTGTGGCGCACCTGATTCATATAGTCTTGCACACCCGGATATCGCTGGAAATAAAGCTCAATATATTCTGCTGCCTGCTTGCGGCCGATATTCAACTGCTTCGCCAAGCCAAAGGCTGACATGCCGTAAATAAGACCAAAATTGATGGCCTTTGCGCTGCGCCGCTGATCGATTGTGACCTGTGCTAAATTAACGCCAAATACTTCAGCCGCTGTGGCTCTATGAACATCTTGTCCCTGCTCAAATGCTTTAAGCAAATTCTGGTCGCCTGACAGGTGCGCCATAATACGCAATTCAATTTGCGAGTAATCCGCGGCTATTAGCCTATGCCCTTCAGGCGCTATAAATGCTTGCCTGACACGACGCCCTTCAGCCGTCCGAATGGGTATATTTTGTAGATTGGGGTCAGAAGATGAAAGTCTACCCGTTGCAGTGCCGGCCTGATGGTACGAGGTATGAATGCGCCGCGTCGTGGGATTAATCATAACCGGCAGCTTATCGGTGTAGGTCGATTTTAATTTGGCCAGACCCCGATGCTCTAGGAGTACTTTGGGTAATGGATAATCCAGTGCTAACTCCTGTAAAACCTCTTCTTTGGTCGAGGGCGCTCCCTTGGCAGTTTTCTTTAACACCGGAATTTCTAATTTTGTAAATAAAATCTCAGCAAGTTGCTTGGGGGATGCTAGATTAAATTGCTGCCCTGCCAACTCCCAGGCTTGAGTTTCTAGCTCAGCCAATCGCTCTGCAAGTTCTTGGCTTTGTTGGAACAATAATGTGTCATCAACCAGCGCACCAGTTCGCTCAATGCGTGACAACACCTTTATGAGCGGCAATTCAATCTCTTCGAATAGAGTTTTTAAGGGTAATTCAGCCTTTACCTGTGGCCACAGTGCATGATGCAATCGAAGGGTAATATCTGCATCTTCGGCCGCGTAGGGCCCAGCCTGCTCAAGGGAAATTTGGTTAAATGTTAGCTGTGACGCGCCCTTACCTGCAATCTCAGTAAAGCTGGTTGTTTCAACCTCTAGGTAATGTTGAGCCAAGCTATCCATATCATGTCGCGTTGCCACACTGTTTATAACGTAGGATTCCAACATAGTGTCATAGGCAATACCTTTCAGGTCAATGCCATGCTGTGCCAACACGCTTGTATCATATTTTAAATTTTGACCCACCTTCTTGATTTTTGGATCTTCAAGAATTGGCTTGATTGCCTCAAGTACCATTTCCCGCGGTAACTGCTGTGGGGCGCCTAAATAGTCATGGCCAAAGGGAATGTAGGCGGCTTCGCCGGCTTCAACTGCAAGGCTAATCCCCACAAGATCTGCCACCATATAATTCAGGCTAGTAGTTTCAGTGTCTACAGCCATAAGCTGACTGTTTTGTAGTTTTTGTAACCAGTTTGAAAATTGTTGCTGATCTAATAGGGTTTCATAATTAATGGTTGAAGGTGTAACTACCGATGGCTGACTACTGGGCTGAATCGCCTGAGAAGTTGATTTTGGCTGTGCTGGAGTAGCATCGCCCGATAGCTCATTAATCCAAGTTTTGAATTCTAAGTCGATAAATAAGTTAAGTAGCTTCTCGTTATCTGGCGCCTGATTAGCTAGCTCATCAACGGCAAGATCAACCTCTACATCAGTTTTAATGGTGGCTAATTGATAGGAAAGATAAGCTAGGTCACGGTGCTCTTCAAGTTTTGCGGCCATGGTTTTTGCACCGCGAAAACTCAAGGTTTCAACCTCGTCGAGACGCTGATAAATTGAATCAATGCCGCCCAACCCTTGGAGTAAGCCAAGTGCGGTTTTTTCGCCAACTCCGGGAACCCCCGGTATATTGTCAGATTTATCACCCAGTAGCGCTAGAAAATCAATAATTAACTCAGGCGGAATGCCAAACTTAGCTATCACCCCTTCCCTATCAAGCTCGGTGTCAGTCATGGTGTTCACTAGACTAATATGCTCATTAACCAGCTGAGCTATATCCTTGTCGCCAGTTGAAATAACCACGGGCTGTTTTTTTTCAGTGGCCTGAACTGCATAGGTACCGATGACATCGTCTGCCTCAACACCCCCAATGCTTATCAGTGGCATACCCATAGCTCGAATAACATCATGTATAGGCTGAATTTGCGATCTTAGCTCATCTGGCATTGGTGGACGGTTAGCTTTGTAGTCGCTGTATATGTCATCGCGAAATGTTTTACCTTTAGCATCAAATATAACGGCCGTGGTGCTGTCTGGGTAGTCCTTTTGCAGGCGTCTCATCATGTTGATAACCCCCTTGACTGCACCTGTTGGCAAACCTTTGCTATTAGTGAGCGGAGGCAATGCATGAAAGGCTCGGTAAAGGTATGAAGAGCCATCAACAAGAATCAGAGGCGTTTTATCAGTCATAATTTCTAGCTTTAGTGGTTAATTCAATTAATTAAGGATACATCAATTTTCAAAGCAAGAAGCAAATTGCTTTGCCAAGCCAAACATATATGCCTCGTAGCTAGGCAGCTCATCTTTATATGCCACCGCCAATATATCTATTGTTCTTGTCGGGACTGCCAAGTCCCTAGCGATGCCAACAGCATCTTTTTGGCCATGCTGTGGCTCTACAAAAACACAGCTAACGTCCCTTTTTTCGCCCTCTAGGCGCAAATTATATTGTGTTTTCGCACCCTGCTGCTTTCCTAACATGTCGCGAATTGAAAGCCCCGGCTGAAGATCAAATTCTTCAATAAAATAACCAAAACCTTGGTGATGAACGATGTAATTACCCTGTTTGGCGTTTTTCAGTCGAGCTTCTATATTTTGCTTAGTCTTTTGGCTGAATACTTTATCGGCCTTGATACCCAAGCGCTCCGACAACAGATGCGTTAACTGCTTAACAATTTCAGGTGATAGCCAAATGTGCGGGTCAATATCACCATGGTGGTCGTCATGGTCATTATGTGAGTTCTCTTTATAATCCTCGACATGCTTTTCCTTGTACCCTTCGTTATGTTCTAAGCCCTCTTTATGATCCTCGGCATGATGTTCATTGTGAGCAGAGCCTTGGTGGTCAGTCTCTAGCAAGTCCATTGCCGTAACTAACTTTTCTAAGGGAACATTGGCGAACTGTTTGGCAGATCTAACCTCAAATTCTGGCCCAATCCACAATACTAGATCTGCATCTGCAATTTTTCGCACATCTGAGAGCTTAATGACTACATCATGGGGTGAAAGCGCCGCAGGCATCAGATATTCAACCGTCACATTATCTTTAAACGCCGACTGGGCAACAATTGCCAGAGGTTTAATACTGGTGACCAGTAACGGCTTGCCTTTTTCTTGGGCAGAAACTGCTGAAGCTAGGGAACATAACGCAAAAAACAAAAAAAGGCAGAGGGCCTTAAATGCAATGTTATAATATAACATAATTAATATATCACCAGTTTAATTCAGTAAAAAACACTATTAGAGCTATATAATTCATAAATAGTTGTGTTATATTATAACATACTACTTATAACCATGGCTATCATATGCTCACTAATGCGCGCTTAGTCTACCAGCCACACGATCATGTTCGCTCGATCAATGCCGCCCTAGATCGTGCTCACGAAATATGCGAAACCGCAAATGTACGCCTTACGGCAACTAGAGAGGCTATATTAAGGCTACTATGGCAGAGCCATCAACCCTTAGGCGCCTATCAGCTCCAGCAGCAATTAGCCAAGATTACCGACAAGCCCGTCGCACCGCCAACCATCTACCGAGCCATTGAATTTCTTATCGATTTAGGCCTTGTGCACCGCATTCCTTCATTAAATGCCTTTATTGGCTGTCCATTTCCTAGCAGCGAACACAGCAATATCTTTTTAATCTGCGAAAGTTGTAAAACTGTAGCAGAAATAGCGGATAATAGGGTTAATACTTTGTTAGAGACGCTGAGTGATAAGGCTGACTTTAAACTCAAGTCACAGTCTATAGAGCTTTTTGGTCTCTGCCCAAATTGTGAGCCTGGAGTTAAGGATGAATAGCCCGCTAATAGCCCTTGAATCTATCAGCAAGTCTTTTGCAGAGAATAATGTTCTGCAAAATGTTTCTATGACTGTTAATAGGGGTGAAATTACCACCATTATTGGGCCCAATGGAGCCGGAAAGTCCTCTTTAGTCCGCGTTATACTCGGCCTGATAACCCCAGACCAAGGCAATATAAAAAGATCTAAGGATTTAGTGATTGGCTATATGCCGCAAAAAATTCATATAGATCCCACATTGCCAATTTCAACTTGTAGGTTTTTACAGCTAGCCAATACCTCCCATGATGCCTGCCACAAAGCACTAGACCTTGTGGGCATACCCGAGGTTAAAAATACCCCTTTTCATAAATTATCCGGCGGCGAAATGCAGCGCGCACTGCTAGCCAGAGCTATTTTACGCCAACCCAATTTGTTAGTTTTGGATGAACCTGTTCAGGGCGTAGATTTCAATGGTCAAAACGCGCTATATGGCTTAATTGGGGAACTTAGGTCTTCCTTGAATTGCGGAATCGTCATGGTTTCTCATGATTTACACCTTGTGATGTCTGCCACCGATCACGTTATTTGCCTCAATCATCATATTTGCTGTCAAGGCAAGCCTGAACAGGTGACTCAAGACCCTGCTTATCTGGATATTTTTGGTGAAACCGCGCTCTATAACCACCATCACAATCACCAGCACAGCTTGCAGGGCAAGGTGTCAGACGATGGCGGCAATCATCAACATGGGGAAGGGTGCCAACATGATTGATTTTTTGATTTATGCACTACTTGCCGGTCTGGGTGTTGCGCTAGTAGCGGGGCCCCTAGGTTGCTTTGTGGTATGGCGACGCATGGCATACTTTGGCGATACCCTTGCCCACAGTGCGTTGCTTGGGGTTTCGCTGGGTGTTTTATTAAATGTTGATCTTGGTATTGCTGTTACTGCAGTTTGCCTATTAATGGCGCTGGGGCTGGTAGCGCTAGATCATCAGGGGGTATTAGCACTAGATACCCTTTTAGGCATTCTATCTCATTCCTCTCTGGCCGCGGGACTGGTGGTGATTTCATTACTTTCCGACGTCAGAGTAGACCTGATGTCTCTATTGTTTGGCGACCTGCTATCTGTCACTAAGGCAGATTTATGGGTCATTTATTCAGGGGCAGGGATAGCCATTCTACTACTAGCAACCTTATGGAAGTCGTTGATTAGCATTACTGTGGAGCCAGAATTAGCGGCAGTAGAAGGGGTTAAGGTTGCCCGCGTGCGCACAGCTTTAATGGTTATTACGGCATTAGTCATTGCAATTGCCATGAAAATTGTTGGGGTCTTATTAATTACCGCATTACTAATTATTCCCGCTGCCACCGCGCGCAGAATTAGCGCCACACCTGAATCAATGGCCATGGTTGCTAGTCTAGTTGCAATGCTAGCGGTAGTCTCTGGACTTGGCGCCTCCTGGTATATTGACACACCTGCAGGACCCTCCATTGTGATTAGTGCTACTCTAGCTTTTTGTCTGTCATTGGGGCTGAAGCAAAAAGGCTAGCCCCCAATCTATCGGCTAGTACTATTAAATCTTAGCCAGCCCTTCAGATAGCGCTTGCCATACTTCATCGGCGTCACTTTCGGCGCCGCTGTTACTTTTATTAACTGTATCCAAAAGAACTGATCGACCTATACCCGCCGCCTTGGAGGCCTGTATATCGGTTTCATTATCACCAACCATGATGCAATCACTGGACTTTAAGTCAAAATCTTTAATGGCTTGCAGCAACATGCCTGGGGCAGGCTTACGACAGTCACTTTTTTTCAAATAGGGCGGTTGGGCTTTTTCAGGGTGATAGGGGCTGTAGTACAGGCCGTCAATTTCGCATTGATTTTCTGCAAACTGCGCTTTCATCCAGTCAGCAAGCTTTAAAAAATCACTTTCTGAATAGTATCCACGACCAATGCCTGACTGGTTAGTGGCAATAATAAGCTTGTAGCCACGTCGCTTAGCATGCTGGCAAAGCTCAAAAATGCCGGGCATGAAATCAAATGCTTCAATTTTATGCACATAACCATGATCGATGTTAATAACACCGTCTCTATCTAGAAAAACTGCCTTGTTGCTCATGCCAACTTTTGCTCCCTCACAACAGTATCGAACGTCTTTATAACCGATTCTGTTGTTATCTGTTTCATTAGCTCACTGCCTTTATTGCGTCGCCCCCAAGGAAGCTGCTGACAAGACCTGCCATATTGCTGCTCTAGATTGTGATGATATACCTCAACCACATAATCTTGATATAAATAGGGCCCTGTTCGCGCGGGATTTGAATGTGCATACAGGCCAATAACTGGCGTTCCCATGCAAACCGCCATATGCGCAGGCCCTGTATCTGGGGCAATCACTAGCGAAGCCTGTTCAAGCAAACATAAAAGCTGTTTTAATGAAGTCTTAGCTACCAAGTCTACTATAGGGAAGTTGGCTAATGTCATAATTTCTGCGGCCAGATCTCGTTCTAACTGCGTTGGCCCGCCGGTTAACACCACTGAAAATCCTTGATTATAAGCATATTGAGCAACCTCAACATATCGACTGGCAAGCCAGTTTCGTTCTGCACCGCTAGCCGCCGGCGCAATAACCAAAACTTTCCCCATGCCATCCAATTGCTGTTGCGCGAATGCTTTATCAGCGTCGGTAACCGGCATCTGCCAAGATGGTTTGAAGCTTGGTACACCAATAGCATGCGCAAAACCCATAAAACCCTCAATCACATGGGCTTCACTTTTCTTTTCGATTCGCTTATTAACAAATAGGGAATGGCCTTCTTTGGCTCGCTGCCAATCGAAGCCAATTTTTACTTTGGCGGGAATACAGCGCGCAACCAGATTGGCTCGCAGAGCTACCTGCATATGCAGTAACACATCAAAAGTTGTGTTTTGAAATTCTCGCTTAATTTTTTGATAAGCCAACTTGCCCTGACTTTTATCAAAAACCACAAAGCTCACACCCGGCAAACCCTTTAATAGGGCGGCTTCGACCTTGCCTATTACCCAGGTAATTTTGGACTCAGGATAATGGCTTTGGATTGCCTGTACCACAGCAACGGCATGGCATACATCGCCAATAGCCGAAAGCCGGAGAACACAGATGTCCTTGGGTTTATCTGATAATATCACTTGCAACCTTAGCTAATATAATGAAGTTCGCGATGCGCTTCATAGTTTTTAAGTCAAACCCACTGAAGATCAATTGGGCCATATATCACTGCTTCATCAAGCTTGTTATACTAATAAAAATCAAGGTAATCCCTATGCTCGATATCATTAATAACGGCAATCATACATTACTCACTGCCGTTACTAACCCCCTAAAGATAAACCGAAATTGGTTTTCACCCGAATACTGGCGCAGCCAAAATGCCATTATAGCGGAAAAAAAAGGCCGCTCTACTACCTGGTTTATTAAGTACTCTTCAGGCACAGCGGTGCTCCGTCACTACTGGCGTGGCGGCCTAGTTGGCAAAATCCTTAGCGATCAGTATCTGTTTACGGGATTAAAAAATACCCGCACTTACCAAGAATTCACGTTGCTACTTGAGCTCCAAAAAAGAGGACTCAATGTACCCATGCCAATTGGCGCTCAGGTTAAAACCGCAGGCTTGGTTTATCGCGGCGACTTGCTTACCCAAGAAATTGCAGGAGCGCAAAGTTTACGAGAAGTCCTACAACAAAGACCCTTAACAACTGAGGACATAACCAAGGTAGGGGAGACGATTGCAGCCTTTCACCAGCAGGGCGTCTATCACGCTGATCTAAATATTAATAATATTCTGTTTGATCAAGAGCAAAGGGTATTTATTATTGATTTTGATAGAGGTCGCCTAGTTCGTCCAGGCCACCCGAGTTTAAAGCAAAACATGGCTCGGCTGAAACGGTCATTTTTGAAAGAGGCTTCGAGAAACAGCCCCTTTTATTGGCAGGACAGGCAATGGAGCAAGCTAATTGAAAGCTATGAAAAGACTATGGCTAGCTAGTTTTTATTTTCTTGATAACATTTGAGGTTGAGCAATTATTCACAAATTCCAGCACCTCAACGCGACCGCCATTGGCTAATACTGTGTCTGCACCGGCAATATCTTCCACCTTATAATCGCCGCCTTTTACCAGAATGTCTGGATTAAGAGCCTTGATTAAATTGGCTGGCGTGTCATCTTCTTCAATAGCGCCAAAGGGAATTACCCAATCAACCGAAGCCAACGCCATCAGGACGGTGGCCCGCTCTTCTAGCTTATTAATTGGACGGTCTGCACCTTTGAGTCGAGTTATAGATTGATCATTATTCAAGCCCACTACCAGCTTATCGCCACGGGCTTTTGCCTGAGCTAAATAGCGTACATGGCCCGCATGTAAGATATCAAAACAACCATTGGTAAATACAATGGTTTCGCCTCGCCGCTTAGCCTGCTCAATATGATCAAATACTTGTGCAGTATCAGGGTGGTAACGTTCACCCGTTTTACCCAGATACTCAGCCAACTTAGCTGACAATTCTTCAGGGGAAACCGTTGCAGCACCTAATCGAGTCACCGAAATCCCTGCGGCAACATTGGCAATCTCTACCGCTTGAGCCTCGGGCATCTGGGTTGCCAACATCACGGCAAGAGTAGCAATGACTGTATCACCAGCCCCAGTGACATCAGCTACCTCTAATGTTTGCGCATCAAAGTCATGCTTTTGTTGTGGCGAAATTAATGACATGCCCTGCTCGGAACGCGTCAGCAGCATAGCGCCAAGTTTACAGTCTGAAATAACCTTTCTGACGCTCTGGGCAATCTGCTTTTCGTCGCCTAAAAGCCCGCCAGCCGCAAGATATTCAGTTAGGTTTGGGGTGATAAAGTCGGCACCCGCATAGTCTGATAAATCTTTTGACTTGGGATCTACTAAAACAGTTTTACCGGCTTTTTTCGCCAAGCTAATCATGTCACCAATATTGGCTAATGATCCTTTGTTGTAGTCGGAAAAAAGCACCATCTCAAACTGCTCAACCAGGGAGGCAAAGGCCTCACTCAATTGGTCAGCATTTTTTTGAGTAAATGACTCCTCAATATCCAGCCTAACGACCTGCTGACGGCGGCTTAGAACGCGAATTTTGGTAATGGTGGGTGCCTGCGACTGCTTGACCAACCGAGAACTGATACCCTCGCCTTTAAGTAAAGTCTCTAAATGTTTGCCGTTATCATCATCGCCAATTATCCCTAGCAGGCTTGCATTAGCCCCAAGGTGTACGATGTTTTTTGCCACATTGGCCGCACCCCCAGCCTTATCTTCAAACTCTGACACCTTAACCACTGGCACTGGGGCTTCGGGTGAAATGCGTCCGGTGTCACCATGCCAATAGCGATCTAGCATGACATCCCCGACCACCAGTATTTTGACGTCTTTGAGTTTTTGAAAATACGATAAATCCATTATTCGGCGTCCACCACAAGGGCATCAATTGCCTCACACAGCCAGTGACCGATAAACATGTGCGCTTCTTGAATACGCGCAGTTTCGTCATTAGTAATAATGATGGGTAGTTTGGCGATATCTTTAACCTTTCCGCCATCACGCCCGGTTAGGGCGACCGTATAGGCGCCTATTTCATTAGCCGCGCTCAGTGCAAGATTGATATTAGCGCTTGTGCCTGAGGTTGTGAGTCCAATGACCAAATCTTCCGGCTTACACAGACCTTTAACCTGTCGTTCAAATACCGTGTCAAAATGATAATCATTGGAATGAGCGGTTAAAATAGAGGTATCTGTGGTCAATGCAATTGAGGCCAGTGGGCCACGCTCATTTTTATAGCGCACCATAAATTCAGCGGCTAAGTGCTGGGCATCTGCGGCACTACCGCCATTGCCCATCCATACCACCTTGCCGCCGCTTTGAAGGCTCTTATTACAAGCCTCAAGTAAAGCCAACACAGATTCATGATGGCTATCCATTAGCTCAAATGCCTTTTTGTGGCGTTCTAGGCTGGCGAAATAGCTTTGTTTAATTTGGCTAGAAATCATA
>JABBBH010000031.1:5799-20159 GCA_018607525.1 SAR92 clade bacterium | reverse complement strand
CCTTTTTTCATCCTACAAAGGGATTTTAGAGAGCCAATCTAATCAGATAATATTTGATTGAGATTAAAGGCTAATCTGATACCTGCCTGATGAAGCCTTTGGTTCGCAATGGGTTCATTTTTTTCATGATACCAGCGCCCCAAAGGCATGATTTTTTTGCCCTCACCAACACCAAAATCATATATGTTTTCATTAAGAATTAATGACTCATTCGCCCAATCAGCAAAGGTTGAATGCCCCCACTCTGCTTGCTGAGTCTTTGATGGTTTTTCAAAGGTTTTCGCATATTCTTTGGCACTGAGCTTTGAATGGGTGAGTAAGCCATCCCAAACTCTATGAAGGTTATGTTTTCGGGGAGAATTATACCAATTAACTGCCACCCGATTACCGCCTGCATCGTCATATTTACCCACATGTAATGGCTGATGAATATCACCCACAAAATGCACAAAAAACATCAACGCTTCGCGCCTTGCTTGCTTCGAATTATCTGGCTTTTGTAATACTTGATAAAAGTAATCCAAGGCCCATAAAATATCCCCAGCAGGCACCGGCCTGTGCTTATCAAAATTTTGATTAGGACCAGCGTTTATGTAGTGCCAACGTTTGGAGTGAGACCATTTAGGATCTGATTTAACGCTATCAGCCCATGAAGATATCGAGGCCAATGACTCTCCGTCAAGCAATAGATTAACCTGTTTTCTTGCAGCTTCTGATAGGTTATTTTCCGCAATAATTGCGACAACTTGATGCTCCTTTTCCCACCAAGCTAAAACGGGTGTGGAGTAAAAAAATATCACAAATAAAAAAATAACTGTTCGAATCATTTATGATTACCTAAGAACAATATGTATGGTTGAGTGTAATATAAAATAAATTTTCTATAAATTATTAAAACCATAAGTTATGGGATCTATTGACAGAAACCCTAGGCATGTTAGTTTAAAACTCAAAACAATGGACGCATAAGGCCATGCGTTCTTTTACTCAACACATTAGCAGGCATCCAATGATTACGAACAAATATTATTTCCCCCTAACTCTTATATTATGTTTTTTATTTGGGTGTAGTGATGAGCCTATAGTGCAAGAAGTAGTAACCACCTCCAATACGGTAACCAGCGAACAATATCTTTGGGATCTAACCGACCTATACCCTGACCTCAGCGCCTGGCAAGTCGCTAAAGAAAAAGCCGCTCAGCAAATAAAAAAACTATCAAAACTTCAGGGTACATTGGGTGACAGTGCTGAAAAACTGCTATTTGCCTCCGATCAAATATCAGCCGTCTACAAAGATGTTGTGCGCATCTATGTGCATGCCAACCTGAATGCTGATGTTGATACTCGTATCGCTGAAAACCAAGAGCGTAGTCAATTAGCACGCAATCTTTTTAGCGATCTCAGTGCAGCCATTAGCTGGTATAACCCAGAACTATTAGCATTAGGCGAAAAGAAAATTGCCCAATTTCTTACTCAAGAGCCAGCATTGGCCAAACATGGTTTTGGTATAAATGATGCACTGCGTCGCGCACCTCATACTCTTGTTAGTGAGATTGAGACCCTACTGGCGAAAACAAGCAAATTAACCAACGGCGCCAATTCTATCTACTCGGTTTTCGCCAACGCCAATATGCCTTGGCCAACGGTGACTTTGTCTAATGGTAAAGAGATAAGACTAAGTCAGGCCGGCTATTCTGCTGGCAGGCAAGCAACATCAAGAGAAGATCGAAAAATGGTTTTTGATACTTTCTGGTCAGTATGGCAAGACTACGAAGCCACTCTGGGCGCGATCATGAATTCGCAAATCCAAGGGTTAGCCTTTAAAACTGATACCCGAAACTATAAAAGTTCCCTTGGGCGAGCTCTGTTTGATGACAACATGCCGCCTGACGTCTATGAGACTCTTGTTGCAGAGGTGAATCAATCACTCCCCACTCTTCACCGATACTTTAAATTGCGCAAACGCATGCTCGGCATAGAAGATGAGATGCGTTATTACGATATTTATCCGCCTTTGGTTAACCTAAATAAACAATTTAGCATTGAAGATTCTATTGAAGTTACAAGACGTGCACTGAAACCTTTGGGTGCAGAATATATTGCGGCTTATGATCTTGGCGTTAAAAGTCGCTGGATGCATGTTTACCCATCAGAAGGCAAGCGATCAGGTGCCTATATGTCGGGTGGAGCCTATGATGTTCACCCTTATGTGTTGCTTAATCATAATGATGATTTTGAAAGCGCTTCAACTTTTGCCCATGAATATGGCCATGCAGTCCATTCAGTTTTAGCCAACGCACAGCAGCCATGGGAGACTGCTGGCTACTCAACCTTTATCGCTGAAACGGCGTCTATCATGAACGAGATGCTTCTTCAGGATATGGTAATAGAAGAAGCCAAAACTGATGATGAAAAACTCTTCTATTTGGGTATTGGACTTGAGGCACTACGCGGTACTTTTTACCGACAAACCATGTTTGCAGAATTCGAACTAAAAATTAATCAGGAAGTAGAGTCTGGCAATGTTCTCACCGGCTCTAAGCTAAGTTCAATGTATTTGGAGTTACTAAAACGCTACCACGGCCATGATCAGGGCGTGATGACCATCGATGATTTATACAGCATAGAATGGGCCTATATTCCGCATTTTTATTATGATTTTTATGTTTTCCAATATGCCACATCGATTGCCGCTGCCAGTGGCCTAGCCAAGCAAATCAGCACAGGAAATCAACAGGCTCAGCAAGACTTTATTACGCTACTTAAGGCGGGTGGTTCTGATTACCCCTATGAGTTGATGCGAAATGCTGGCATTGATATGGCAACCCCAGCACCCTATCGAGCACTAGTGGAACGCATGAATAAGATTATGGATCAGATGGAGACCATTCTAGATCGTGGCTAGTCATACAATTAATTAACGCTAAAAAAAAGGGGCTTCGAAAGCCCCTTTTTTTAATGAAACTACTATTAGTTTTTTGAATAATAGATATTTCTGACATCAAGGCGCTTGTTGTCAGCTGAAAAACTACTCCAAAGATATAAAATGCCAGTCACATCGGTGAGGTCTGCACCCTTATCGATTTTTGCTAGTGGCAGTTTATAGCTAACCCAATCTTCAGTTAGCTGGCTATCCGCTTGTGGGCCAAATGACTGAAAATTATTAACCTGTGTGCCCGCTAAAAAGATACCGGTTTGAAAACCAATATTAAAAGCCAATGATGCATCGCCGCGTATATCAAAATTCAAATAGCCTGATGCGAAATTAGATAGATTCTCACCATGATCGCCCTGCAGCTCTAAGCCTCCACCCCACCAGTCGCCTGTGCGGGTAGTCACCTCAATAATACTGTCTTCAGTCATCTGAATATTCATGGTGCCTTCCCAAGGATTAAGCTTTATCTCATTACTTGGGTAAGTCATAGTATTTTCAGCAGAGGGAATCATGGCAGGATTAACCACTACATAGGTCTGCTCCTCAACCGGCTCACCAGCCACAGCATTAGGGTTAACCGTGGTTAACTTGCGAATTCCCATTTGGCTTTTAAAAGGGGGTAAAAGCACATCCTGCATTAGCGCCGCTGGATCTCCCTGATAACTCTTGGTTAATGGCTTGCCGCCCCTTACTAGGCCATCAAATGCGCCCTTATCAAATAAATCCCACAACGCATATTTAGCAGTGTTATCCAAAGCGACTAAACCAAAGTGGTTTTCCGAACCATTGACGTCATAGGCGTCTTTCCATTGCTCATCAAAGGCCTCAAAGTAGAACACCGACATACCCGCTGATTTTTCCCAGTCGCGCATATGTTGATAAAATAGTGCCTGTTTAAATTCATCTGCAGCTTTTGACCCAGAAGCTCCATAAGCAGTAGCCGCAACTGAAGACCAGCCTGTTTCACCTATATGAATGGGCTTATCAATATCCAAACTTTCAAGATAGTCCGCTACACCTTGATACTGCGAAATAGCGTACTGTTTGGCGCGCAACATGGCGGCCTCAATCATCTGTTGATCTGAAAGCTGCTCTTCGTGCTTTAACACCCCCCAAAAATCTGAATTATAGTGGGAGTCATGAAATGGGTAGGTATGCACTGAAAGAAAATCAACGGCATTAATTAATTTCACTAGGTCATCTGTGTGATAGCCCTTGTCACCCCCACCCCAGGATTCGAAATTATCAGAACTGGTAACCCACAGGTCAGCGGGTAAGTCGCCTGACTGCTTAAGATTCTGCAAATAATTCACCCAGCGAAGAATAGTCTTAGGGTAAACGAAATATTTAACCGCCCATTGCACCATGGCCTCGTTACCAACCGCGATGACCTTAACAATATCTGGATATTGGTTGGCTAAGGCAGCTGCTTTGTCTATTTCTGTGCGATTATTTTCTTCACTTTCTTGATGATGGTCCGGCTCAAGATCTGTCCAAGCATTTTTACAATCAATCCAAGCACCTAGCATCACATACATCTCAAAGCTTGGATCTGCCTGTTTTAACTCACTAATCGCCTCAAGAATTCGTTCCGCTTGGGGGAACTGTGAAGCATTATAGGTGCGAAGCACTCTCACCCCCATGGCATACAGAATTTGCATATCTTCTTTGAGGTCTGCAACTGTTGGGCCCTGCTCACGGGTTTTTTCGCGATAGCCACCATAGGAAATTGCAGGATAATTTGGATTACCTAGAATCTCCGCAGCTGAAGGACTAGTAGACTGATTAGATTGGGAGGCATTGTCACAACCAGAAACCACTAAAATCATAAGCGAAAGGAGAATAGAGACAGAGAATATTTTCACTAGTAGAAACCTTTTATTGTTATAGGTAAATTAGGCGGCAATTATATTACTCATTGAGCAATTTTGCCTAGTTACAATAAGCCTTGTTTTGTATGACACCCAGAAATAGAATACGTCCCACATAAAAATCTAAGAGTTTTCTTACATGGCCCCCGCTAACGTCCAATTGCATCAGATCAATAACACATTTCAACTTAGAGTGAATGACCAACCTTTTTATATCAATGGGGCTGGTGTTGATTTCGGCAGTATTAAAAGCCTCGCCGACTTTGGCGGTAACGCTTTTCGCACCTGGCGCGTCAATAATGGCGAAAAAACTGGACGTGAAATTCTTGATGAAGCCCATCAACATGGGCTTATGGTATGTATGGGCCTCGAGGTCGAACGCGAGCGTCACGGTTTTGATTACGATGACGAGGTCGCAGTTGCCAAGCAAATGGCCGAAATTAAAAAAGATATTCTCGATCTAAAAGACCATCCGGCACTCTTAATGTGGGGCATTGGTAACGAGCTTAATCTTCGCCATAAAAACCCAAAAGTGTGGGATGCGGTGAATGATCTTTCCAAAATGATCCATCAAATAGACCCTAACCATCCTACCACCACTATGCTTGCCGGCGCTGAACCCGATGAAATCAAGTTGGTTGCGGCGCGCTGCCCCGATCTGGATCTGCTGTCTTTTCAGATATATGGCGAAATAGATAAGCTACCTAGCTTTTTGCAGAAAAGTCGTTATAAGGGCGCTTATATGATTACCGAATGGGGTGCCACAGGCCATTGGGAATGTACCCAAACGGATTGGAAGCGACCCATTGAATCCAATAGCACCGAGAAGGCCGCTGACTATCATTCGCGTTTTTCAAATGTTATTGCCGCAGATAAAGCCCGGTGCATTGGCTCCTTTGTTTTTCTATGGGGACAAAAGCAAGAGCGAACTCCCACCTGGTATGGCTTATTTTTAGAAGATAATAATAGTACCGAGGCAGCTCAAGTCATGCAGTACCTTTGGACGGGGCAATGGCCCACTCATAGAATTCCACAAATAGGTAAGCTTAGGGTTAATAGCATGCTTGCTGAGGAGAGCGTTCATTTACAAGCCAACCAAACCTACAGCGCAACCATCGATATAGAAAGCACAGATAAAAACCTCAGCTATCGATGGGAAATTATGGAAGAAGTTGATCGTAATATGGAAAGTGATGGTGGCGATTTTGAGCCTACGCCAGCGATTGTATGGCAGCAATCCGAATCATCTAGCCTGAAACAGGTAACATTTGTAGTCCCTGGCAAAGGCGAATATCGTCTATTTGTTTATATAGATGACTTGCATGGTGGGACGGCTACCGCAAATATGCCTATTTTAGTCGAATCAGCAGGGACTCCCTCTAAAGCCTAACCTATACTCATTTGGTATAGGTCTATATGATGGTAGACTCAATAAAAAAATGAGTTAAAACCTGTTGTAACTGGCGGTTTAACCGCTTTATTACAACTGTAGCGAGTGAAAATCACTTATAACTAATAATAACTTTAGAAGAACTGGACTATGTCTCAAGATAATTCGTTGCAATCCTCAAATAGTAATTTGGTCCCCTTTAGTCAAAAAGTCGCCTTTGGTATTGGCATGTTAGCCAATCAGATGTTCCCTGCAGCACTGGGTATCTTTATGGTCATTCTGGTTCAGGGCTTAGGTATGAGTCCGGTTCTATGGGCACTGATTTTCTTTATCCCCAAATTAATTGATGCGGTAACTGACCCGTTAATGGGTTATATCTCCGATCATACTAATTCGCGCTGGGGCAAACGCCGGCCCTATGTGTTTGTCGGCGCCATTATCTCTGGACTGTCATTTATGATGATGTGGCAGCTGTATGCCACTAATACCGAGATGTATAACTTTTACTATTTTCTCTTTTGGGCCTGTGTATTCTGGATTGGCATGACTATTTTTGGGGTTCCCTACGTGGCCATGGGCTATGAGATGAGCTCCGACTTCCATGAGCGCACACGCATTATGGCAGTCGCCCAATGGATTGGTCAGTGGGCCTGGGTAATTGCACCCTGGTTTTGGATTATTCTGTATGACCCTGACTGGTATGCATCAGCTACTGAAGGCGCTAGAACCCTTTCACTATGGGTTGGCGGTGGCTGTATGATAATGGCATTAGTACCCGCTATTTTTTGTACTCATACAACGCCTGCCTCAGCTAAACAGTATGAAGATGACGGGAAATCATTAAAGGAAACTATGCATGACTTTTGGCGTGGCATTGTTGTCACTTTGCGCAATAAGCCTTTCCAGAAAATCTGTATCGCCACCTTCTTTATCTTCAATGCTTTCCAAGTAGTTGCTGCATTCTCTTGGTTTATTGTTGTGTACTACATGAATGAAGGCGACCCAGCGGCTGCCGGTGTATGGCCAACATTATTTGGTTCTATTGGTGCATTATTCACCACTTTTATGGTGATACCGATCGTCAATTACATGGCGCAAAAATACGGTAAAAAGACAACATTCCTGTACTCACAAGCTATATCTTTGGCGGGCTATATTCTTTTCTGGTGGGGATTCTCTCCAGAAAACCCATGGATGATGTTTATTCCATTACCGCTGTTTGCGTTTGGTATTGGCGGCCTCTTTACCATCATGATGTCAATGACGGCTGATATCTGTGACCTAGATGAGCTAGAAACTAATCAGCGAAGAGAAGGCACCTTTGGCGCTATCTACTGGTGGATGGTTAAGTTCGGTGGTGCCTTTGCAGGTGCTGCAAGTGGCTTAATTTTAAGCGTAATCGGCTTTGATCAGTCGGTGGCATTACAGAGTGACGAAACACTCACTCTCCTTCGAATGAGTTATATTATTATTCCTTGCGTTGGAACCTTGATTGCGATCTTTGCCATGCGTAACTATGATTTGGACGAAGAGCGCTCTCAAGAAATTCGCACTCAGCTAGAAGCTCGATAATGTCGAGTTAATTATCTGCAGAAACAAAAAAGCCGTCTTAATAGACGGCTTTTTTGTTTGTTCTATAAGCTACGGATTATTCTAATCCTGGCTCCAATGCAACCTTGATTGAGACCACATCGCCGGTCTTATCAAAGATTGACAGTGAAGTCTCAGCATCAATAGCATCACCCGTAATGGCTTTTTCACTGCCATCAGCATAGCTCACCACAATAGAGGTCTGCTTGGCTAAACTATAAACCACTGGAACCTGACAGTAAGTAAAACCAAGCTGTCCAGCTGCAAGCTCAACGCTTTGCTGTTCACCAGAAATATCAAAGTAGCTGAGATTAGCAGATGAAGATAGGAACTCTGACCTTCTAAGAATGAAAGGTCTGAAGCAGATAGTACCCTTAGAAACCGAAACACCCAGTTCCATAAGACGTGTAATCACTTCTTCTTTCACCTGACCGGTCATACCCGGTTGTTTAGCGCCGGCAAAACCTGGTGTATGTGAATATGGATCCGTAGGGAAGGCACCATAATTTTCTGGTGTTTTATTAAAGCCAATACCTGCACGAATATCGAAGTAACAGTCTGCTAGCTTTCCTACAACAACCGGATCAGAATCCTGCTCAAGTGCTTTACGGAAGTTTTCTAGCGCAGCTAGCAATAGCTTAGACACCATATGCCAGTAGATTGAACCCAACCCTTCATAGGCATACATCCCGCCTGAACGGCCTGTAAACTGACGATGGTTGAAGACAGATTCAAATATCTCTTCAATTAACGGCTGCTCTTTTTGCACTAATGCATCATAACCATTTGACTTAAGGGTCTCCAACACGGTCTTAGCACTATCAACATTGTTAAAAGCACCGCTAAAGTGATAGCCACCCTGCAAATCTTTTTCAACAAGTGAGGTGTCACCAGAAGATACTAAGGTTTGGAGCAATTCTGAACGCTTCAATTGGTCTGCAGGGATAATATTCTTATCCACATAGCGCGTAAGCTCACGATCTGGATATAACAGATAAGAGTGCTGACGGGCAGTATATACAGCAGACTGTCTCAGAGATGTTAGTACCTCAAGAGCCTGCTCAGGGCTTAAATAGCCTGAACTCAATACCGCAACCTGACCCTCTAGCATCTCATACAAATAATTTACTTCGACAGAGTCGTCTTTAGCAGTCATAAGATTATAGGCGTGATAAAGACCATCTTCACGACGGTTAGCCTCAATTGTATGGTCAATATACTCAAGTGATAGATTTAGGAATGCAATCAGGTCTGCTGTTTTAAGCATAACGCGATTACCACTAAAGTCATTGGCATACACATCACTTCTAAACTGACTGCCTGCTTCACCTAGGGCGTCAACCACAAGCTTTCTATCAGCATCGTTAATTTTTCCTGCCAATAGTTGCTTGTTATCTTCGAAAGTACTGTTGATTGATCTTAGTAGCGCATCAATTTCTTCTGAAATAGCCACTTCTTCAAGTTCAGTGTTAGCAAATAAATCCAAAAGATACTGCTGATAACGACGGGTGTAATACAGCGTTACCATCGATACGCCGTAGCCAACCAATGCGTTATTCGCATCATTCCATTCAGGGCGCTGGGTATTCATCCAGATTCCGCCTTCAGGAATAAAGTTTGATAATTTAGATAGCATGGTCGCAAGCAACTTCTCAGTCAGGTTTACATAGTAAACTGAGCCGTTTTTGTCCCATATAAGACGACCATCAGCACCTACCTGTGATACGCGCTGCTCGATAAGCTCGTCAGTAGCCTCATCAAAATCAATCGTATTATGCGGATCATCCAAAAGATCCTGATAAGGTTTGATTTTGTAAGGCACATTGGCATAACAAAATAAATCACGGGTCAGGAAGTCGCGAAGCGTGCCTGGGTGGTGATCATTTGAAAATTCTAAGAATTTAAGCAAATAAATAATTTGGTGATCGCCCCAATAACCGATATTCGCCCAAGGATCAGTTGGTTCTGGCTTTTCCCAATCGATACCTGCTTTGGTAATTCTATAAGGGTTGTAACCATCCGCCGTAGAAGCATTAACAAACTTACAAATCATACTTTCGATGTAGTTTGGAATAGAGAAACTCAACGCTTCCCAGTTCTGGAAGATATCTCGCCAGTTGCCCTCAAAATTAAGCAGCTGTGAACCATCATCTTGCTTCACTTTAATATTAAACTTATTCCAGGGTCGCGAAGGATCACCATGACGACGACTAAAGCTTAATGGTAGATATTCAAAACAAATACGCTGAACGCCAGCATCATTTTGTTTTGAAGCAGCCTTAATAAGATCGCTGTAGTGGAAGCTATCCTCTAAGCCATCAAAAAAGCTTTGGAAGTTACTGTATACATCGCGATTAAAGCCTTTAACAAACTCAATAAAGTCAGCTTTAGGAACCGAGTAGTTATCAACAAAGAGTCCACCACGCATAACATTAAACAGCACGTTGGCAAAATGATGATTGGCACTCAGTTCATCTTCAGTGACCTGTAAACCATCAGAAATACCTACAATACGCGCCAGGTTTTCTGAACCTAAGGCAATATCGGCTTCAATCTCTTGTTTGATATTTTGATTGGAATGTAAGTCTGCAATTAAATCTTTAACTTTTGCAGGGCCTTGATTGATTTCAGCTACGATACTCCAGCTTGATTCTGCAGATGCAGCTAGCTTAATAGTATCGCTGACAAAATAAGCACCGCGACGGCCTCTCACATCGAGCTCTTGCTCGATAGATTCACCGTGACGGAAGTTATCTAGCTGCAATGATGAAACCAGTTTTTTCGAATTAGGTAAGCCAACAGACCATACAGTGGTAGTTGATAGCGCCTCACTAGGCTCGGCACGATCCACCAGAATAGAACTCATACTATAAAGGCCAAGCCCAGAATCTGCTTCAAGCTCATTCTTTTTATAGGCATCCACCAAACAGCTTAGCGAACCCTGAACATCAGGTTCAACACCGTAAGGAATCAAATTCTCGATACCATCAACAATCTCTACCTGAGCGGATGAATCACCATTATTAACTAAGGTAGATGTCTTAACAAAACCAAACTTATCAGAGGTGCGCCATGCGTAACGGAAGGTCAGTGACAGATCATGGTTAATTTCTTCAAAAACTAACTTGTCACCAAAAACGTTTTTGTAGAGATTGCGCGTGATGTTATAGATACCATTATATTGCTCAGAGAATGGTTCCCATAATGAGGTTTTATCACCTCGGGTTGCCAGCGCAACGGTTCTGCTACCGGTATAGGGTGAACCATCACTAATTTTGTCATCAGTGTAATAAGGAAAGAGTGCACTTTCGGAATTGACTCGACCTGCTGTAAGGCCGCCTCGAGTAGAGATAAACATCCAGTGGTCTGAATCACTGACCACACTGATGAAGAAATCCTTCATCTGGTTGTAATTTTCAATCTTATAGAAAGTTTCACCTTCTAGATTAACGTACTCGCCCTTAACTTCAACATTACCCATTTGTCGAAGTTGCTCACCTACATGAATGCGCTTCTGAGTCATTTGTAACCTAACTATTGTCTTATTAAAAAGTATTGGATTCCCTCTTAAGGGGTCCTCTCTAGCAATTCCGTTTGTCTCATTATTACTTTTAACTGCTTATCTGCAGCTGAGGTTAATCTTAAAAGTCGGCTATTCTAAGGGCACTGTTCGAATTTCGCTAGTTTATCGGTCGATAAAATCGCCTCTTTTATCGAAAATTCACTAAATCTGGCTTTTTAGCGACTAAAAATTGGGTATCTTCGAATAATTGTAAGAGTAGTTTAGAATTATCAAGGTTGTAACTTTTTGAGGAGTCCAGTACGATTCGCAAATTGATATGTCAGGTTATTAACGTTAAATAGTAGCACCATTATTTGAACGCTCATGTAAATAAATCGAACAAAATCACAAGGTAGAAGTCATCAATGTCTAAACGAGAAGGAAAAATTTTATCCCTAACAGGTACAGATATTTCTCAGCTAAGCCAAGTACAGCTGCAAGACCACTTTAAAAAGTGCCTTGACTCTGGCATTCATGGCATTGGGTTTAGTGCCTTTAGAGAGGGCCAAGAGCCGGGTGATCAGCTAGACATTGAGCAAATTCAAGAACGCATGACAATCCTCAAGCCCCATACTGGCTGGGTACGTTCATTCTCCTGCTGCTTGGGCAATGAGCTTATTCCTATGGTTGCAAAACAGATGGGACTTAAAACCCTCGTTGGTGCATGGCTCGGCGATAACCTTGAAAAAAACGAACTTGAGATTGAAGGGCTTATTAATTTAGCCAAAAAGGGTTACGTTGATGTCTGCGCAGTAGGCAATGAGGTTCTCTATCGCGATGATCTATCTGAAGAGCAGTTACTTGAATATATTGCCAGAGTAAAGGAAGCTGTTCCCAATTTGCCAGTAGGCTATGTTGATGCATACTATGAGTTTGAAGATCGTCCAGCAGTAACTGCAATCTGTGATGTTATTCTTGCCAATTGCTATCCATTCTGGGAAGGCTGTCCTATTGAATATTCCTTGCTGTATATGAAAGACATGTACAATAGAACCATAAAGGCTGCCGGCGGTAAAAAAGTGATCATTACTGAAACAGGCTGGCCCAACCGCGGACAAAGTTTCCATGGTGCAGTGCCTTCAGAAGAAAATGCCATTCGCTACTTTTTAAACAGTCAGCAATGGTGCGAATCAGAAGATATTGAAATGTTCTATTTTTCATCCTTTGATGAATCATGGAAAATTGGTGCCGAGGGTGATGTTGGCGCCTACTGGGGTTTATGGGATAAAAACGAAAAATTAAAATACTCAAAATAGAATAATTTAATATGAATAATAATAAACTACCTTATGCAAAGGCTATTTGCTACTCAGGGTATCGCGACGGACAGGATCCAGATGGCGGTGGATTTCCCTCCTATCATCAGGTTAAGCAAGATCTATTGATTCTAAAAGATGAGTGGAGATCACTGCGACTCTATGGCAGCGATCAACATTCTATGACTATTTTAGATGTCATTGAAAAAGAATGTCTACCCTTTGATGTTATGCTGGGTGCCTATATTACGGCCGAAGTTAGCAATGATCATTGCCCCTGGGGAGGTCATTATTCTGAGGAAGAATTAGCCACTAACAAACAGCATAATCGTCAGCAAATAGAGCAACTTATTCAACTGGCTAACCAGTATCCTCAAATTATTAGCTCAATTTCTATTGGCAATGAAGCTGCTGTCAGTTGGACTGATCATTTAGTGCCCACAGAAAATCTTGTTGAATACGCCAAGCAAGCCAAGTCACAGGTAGCACAGCCAGTTACGTTTTGTGAAAACTATGTGCCCTGGCTCGAACACCTAGGTCCTCTTGCAGAGCAATTGGATGTTATATCAATCCACACCTACCCTGTCTGGGAATTTAAAAGTATTGATGAAGGTCTTGCCTATACCATTGCCAACTACGAAGCAGTTAAAAGTGCCTACCCCGATAAACAGATTATTATTACTGAAGCCGGCTGGGCGACCAACTCTAATGGCCGTGGTATTGAAAGCCATAATGTTAATGAAGAATTTCAGCATCAGTATTTTCATCAACTCATGGACTGGGCTGAGCAGCAACAGGTATTAGTCTATTTCTTTGAGGCCTTCGATGAAAACTGGAAAGGCTCAAACGATCCCCTTGAGCCAGAGAAACATTGGGGCATATATAAAGCCGATAGATCTCCAAAGCTGGTGATGCAAAACTAGAGAACTCCGCGCACCTCACTCTAATCTCTAAATCGAATTCAGGTTTGGACGGCTTCGCCCGCACAACCCACTTTCGCCATAATTTCCCACTAAAAGCAGACTAAACTTAAATTAAAGGCTAATAAAAAAGGACTTTTATAGACATGGATGCTTTCAAAAACCTTATATGAATCCCTTTTTTTCATACCGTCGTAACGAAATTAAGCCATTTGCTTTTTATCAAGTACCTAAGCAAAAAAAATATCATAATAATTAAAGGGTTTGAGGGTAACACTATGAATAGACATTTCTATATTAGTAACGATTTAAATGATTTGGAACAAATTGAATTAGAGTTAGAACAAGAAGGAATTTCTGCCGCTCATTCACATGTATTAAGTCTTGATGATGCAGAAGTTGCCGCGCACCCTAGTCTTAACGAAGTCGAAGCTGTTCTGCGAACCGACGTGGTCCACAGTACCAAAGTAGGTGCAGTAGTCGGTGTTGTTGCTGCAACCTCGATGATCTACATTGTCTCGCTAATGGGTTGGGCCGATAAGGCTACCTGGGTACCATTTGTCTTTTTAGCCATTGCTATGATGGGCTTCTTTACCTGGGAGTTTGGTTTTATTGGCATTCAACGTAAAAACAATCGATTTGCGCGCTTTGAAAAGGCACTTAAGCGAGGAAAGCATATTTTCTTTGTGGATATAGAATCAGAAAACGAAAGCATATTATCAAAAATACTCAAAAAACATCCCAAGCTAAAACGCGCCGGTGACGGCCCTTCAGTCCCCCAGTGGTTTGTTAGCTTACAGGAGAGATTTGGTCTGTTTAATAGGTCTGTTTAATAG
>JABBBH010000031.1:0-5699 GCA_018607525.1 SAR92 clade bacterium | reverse complement strand
GGTCTGTTTAATAGGTCTGTTTAATAGCTCTATTAAATAAACTCAAGAATAAAAAAACGCCAAAGGATAGACTCTCTATTCTTTGGCGTTTTTGATTAAATATTTAGCTATTTTACTTTGCTATGCCACGATCCCAATCAATTCTATTCTTGGGCTTAATAAACACTAAGTGGGCATTACCCAACACTCGCTCCAAAAATCCCGCCTCGCAATAGCAGAGATAAAAATCCCACATAGCAATAAACTGCTGAGAGTATCCTAACGCATTAATAGGCTCGATATTTTCAAAAAAACGCTGACGCCAATCGCACAGTGTAGTCGCATAGTGCGGACCAATATCTTCCAACTGAAACAGTCGCATATCTGTTGAAGACTTAACTGAGCTGGTAATTGCACTAACGGATGGAATAAACCCGCCAGGAAAGATAAATCGCTGAATAAAATCTACCGACTTAATCGCTTGATCATACTGTTGATCAGCAATCGTAATTGATTGAATTAGCATAATCCCTTCTGGCTTGAGAAGAGAGCTACATTTAGCAAAGTAGGTATCAAGATACTGATGTCCCACGGCTTCAATCATTTCGATGGAAACCAGCTTGTCATAGGTGCCCTGCAGGTCTCGGTAATCTTCCATCAAAAGAGTAATTTTATCTTCTAAACCGGCTTCAATAATGCGCTGCTGTGCCCAATCGTGCTGTTGTTGAGAAATAGTCGTAGTGGTGACCTTACAGCCATAATTTTGCGCGGCATAGAGCGCAAAACCACCCCAACCGGTGCCAATTTCAATCACATGATCGGATTCATTGAGCTGTAATTTGTCACAGATACGCTGTAATTTAGCCAGAGATGCCTGTTCTAAACTCGTTTTCTCATCGGGATAATAGGCGCAGGAATACATCATAGTAGGGTCAAGGAAAAGCTCGAACATCTCATTGCCTAAATCATAATGCGCCTCAATATTGCGGCGACTACCCGCCTGACTATTGCGATTTAACCAATGGGCAACGCGCAGAAAAGCATTTTTGAATAGCGAAAGATTAGCTTCCATTTGATCAAGAATATGCCTATTACCAATCATAATACGTATTAAATCTGTCAAGTTGCTGCAGCTCCAATAGCCCTGCATATAGGCCTCACCGGCAGCCACAGTGCCACCAAAAGCAATATCCGAATAAAACCTTTGATCGGTTACATTAAGGGTAACAGTCAACGGGTTAGTCTTATCAGGACAGCCAAAGCTATGGCTTCCATTAGAATCAATTAGTTGAATCTCACCCACTTCTAACTTTTCAAGTTTTGCGATCAACAGGCTTCGGCACCAACGATCAATTGAGCGGGTTGAAGCATTTGGAACCTGTGCAGACATATTTTTTTTACTCACTTTTGTTATCCAAATTTGTTTTATTCTCATGTGCGTGTCCAATAAATGGAACACCTTTAATCCATATTTTTAGCGCTTGCCAGTAAATCCCTGCGGTGACCTTCACTGACATTAGAGGTATCTTAATTAACTGCACAGCTAAAGTTTTACTGTTGATCGGTTGGGCTTTTAAACTCAGTGACACATCAAAAACTTTATTGCCCTGCCGATGATTTTCCATTTTCACTATACAGCCCTCATCAGGCGGTGAAAATTCAAACTGATATTCCATATCCAATGGCATAAAAGGCGATACAGTAAACGCTTTTGACGTCTTAAAATATAAGTGATTTTGCATATCTGAAGCAGATAGTATTCTTTCATTATCAGCTAGCACATAACAGTACATTTCACCCCAAGGCGTATTGGTAACCTCAGCTACAATCGCTTCAATGGTTTGCCCATCGAGCTGATAGCAATAATAAAAACTCACTGGATTGGATTTATAAAAGAAATAGCGAAGATTGGTTAACAGTCTAATAGGGCCCTCGGGTCTTTTTCCGGTGCGCTCATAAACCAAATTTCTAACCGATTCAGCTAGGGGTTGGGATTTATCACCCAAATGATCTTCACGCTTAAAACAAGCAAAATTTGCCTTGCCAGTAGACCACAGCCAAAATTGATTAAATACCCTATCTATTTCATCCAAATCTAAATACAGCATAAACACTTTGTAAGAAAATTGATTAACAGCCGGCGAGTGCCTACAGTGACCCAGATCTCCACTGTAAAGCCGGCTTTTCATTAGAGGTCTCGCTTAAATTTTTCAATGGCATTCAATGCACTGACTACGCCGTCCTCATGAAAGCCATAACGCCAATAGGCACCACAAAAATACAGCCTATCGGTATTAATTTCAGACTGTCTTGCCTGAGCGGCCACTGATTCTTGGGTATAAATAGGATGATGATACTGCAGGCGCTTTAAGACCTTAGTTTGATCAATCGCATTAGAATTATTCAGGGTGACACAGAAAGTTTGGTCTGAGTCTAAGCCCTGCAAAATATTCATATTATAAGTAACTGGCACCTGCCCCTGATCGTTCTCTAATAAATGATAATTCCATGCCGCCCATGCGGTTTTTCTTTTTGGCAAAATAGAGGCATCGGTATGTAATAGCACTTCATTTTCTTGGTATTTAATCGCTCCTAACACCTGCTGTTCAGAAGCTGTGGGCTGCTCTAAAAGGCGTAAGGCCTGATCACTATGGCAGGCAAAAAATACCGCATCGTATCTTTCTTCACCCTGGGCACTGGACACAACCACTGCTTCTTTTTCACGCTTGACCCCAGTAACTGGTGTAGAAAGTCTAATTTTGTCTTTAAAAGATGCTGTTAGCGCAGTGACATAGGTCTTTGAGCCGCCCTTGATAACATACCAGTCAGGGCGGTTAGTGACGCTCAGTAACCCATGATTATGGAAAAATTGAATCAGATAACGCGCGGGAAATTGGTACATCAGATTTAAGTCCGCAGACCAAACCGCGGCCGCCATGGGCACTAAATAATAATCGATAAATGTCTGACTGAATTTTTCTCGTTTTAAGTATTCACCCAGACTAATATCATCAGATTCGTCCTCAAGAAGATCGGTTGCCTGACGGTTAAACCTAAGAATATCCAAGATCATACGCCAAAAAGAAGGGCGGAAAATATTGCGTCGCTGGGCAAATAAGCTATTGATGGTTGAGCCCATATATTCAAGGCCAGTCTTTTCACACTTAATCCCAAAACTCATTGCCGATAGCTGCTCTTTAACACCCAGCTCTTTTAAAAGACCGGTAAAGTTTGGGTAGGTTTTATAATTAAAAACAATAAACCCAGTGTCTACCGAATAATGCTTACCTTCAAGCTCGATACTATGGGTGTGAGTATGCCCACCCAAATAGTCATTGGCTTCGAAAACAGTAATATCGTGGTTTTTGTTTAGGTGGTAAGCGGCAACGTTACCGGAAATACCGGTTCCAATAATGGCTATCTTCATAGTGTTTCTTATATTTAGTGGTTCAATGATGACTTATGTGAAGCAAGTTCCAATTGATCAATATCATATCCTATGGAACCTACAAATTGGGTTAATTCAGATAACATTTTTGCAGAAATTGTTGGGTTTCTAGCCATTATCCACACATAGTCTCTTTTATTTCGGCCAATCACCGTAAATTGATAATTACTATCAAGATAGACAATTCGATAATCTGCTTTTATAGGCCATAAAAACTGCATACCCCATTCAGCATTGGTGTCGGTATTTTTAACGAAACCTCTCGGGTAATAGACCTTTTTTTCTCCCTCTAGACTATCTGCATTAAAACTAAAGGTGGTGGCAATACTGCCGTCGGTATCGAGGGCATAAGATTCTATGGGGTTGTAAGCGTTTTTCTCTAAAAAGGTAGGAATATTGGCAATCACGTACCAATCGCCCATAAATCGCTGTAAATCGACATAATCAACGGTTTCTAGGGGCTTTTGACTTTGACAGCCACTGAGTAGACAAAACGCAACAACTGCAAGCAGGTTTCTTGGCCACATAATTTAACTCCAAGTCATGTATATTCAAGGCTTCAGCTCTAATTTAAAGTAAAAACCAAAGGACTGCCAATGAAATCGATTCATAACTGGAACTAAAAATCGATCACTTTTCTTAGAGGCTTACCGGGGATTAGCGTATTAGTGGTTTTAATATAGGCCTGATAATCAGGTCTGCGATCGGTAATACCCTGCTCCATATTGCCCACACCAGAAAATTTAATCAGCAGATAGGTCATCACCAATGGCGCCACCAGAATCCACAGTGAGTCTGTGGGCACTGCATACAGGCACCAGCCCCACCAAACACAGAGCTCACCGAAGTAGTTAGGGTGACGTGAATAACGCCAAAGACCGGTATTAAGAGTCGAACCCGGAGTAACCAGCTTGCGATTAAAGCTATGTAACTGATGGTCAGCAACAGACTCATAGATAAAGCCAAATAACCACAGAGCAACACCTAGGCTATGCCAGAATGTCCAATTATTTTGCTGATCCATGCTCATATCAAACAGCGGGACAAAACTCACACTCATGACCCATGCCACAGTGGCTTGGAAGATAAAAATTAGGTACAGGCTTTTAAAGGTAAAGTTAGGAGAATTTCTTTTGCGAATCACCTGATAGCGCCTATCTTCAGGCTTATTATGTCCGCGCACCATTAAAAAGTAGGCTAGGCGTAGCCCCCAAATAACCACCATAAGTAGCATACCCATGCCCACAGGGCCTAATGCGCCAGATAAGTTGGATAAGTAACTGTAGGTCGCCACCGCTAACAGGGTTAATAATGACCAGATATAGTCGACAATACTGACATCCTGTAGCCAGGTACTAAACACCCAGGTCACCACAGCCAGTAACATCAATGCCTGAAAGCTCAGAATCAAAAAATCGGTGTTCAAGGTAAATAACCCACTCATCTGGCATTCTCCTGCGAATTAAAATTATGGTTAATACGTTCTGCTATCCACAGTAATAGTGGCATCAGCAGTCCCCATCCAATGGATAAAGTAACAATAGACTGGGTCGAATCCAAAAATACAACCGCACCTAATTTCTCTCCACCAATAAAGGCCAACGGCCCAAAAATTGCTCCCATAAACAGCGCCAGAACCCAACGGCCCTTGAGCCATCCCATGGACAAATTGATGGTAGTGGCAAAAAGAGCCCACATCATAATCAACCAACTAGGGGGCCAAAAAAGGAGCTCAGAATGGCTTGGATAACGAAGGATATCTAAGTTAAGTACCCAGGTTTCCCAAAGTAAGCCGATAGCTGTCGCTGCCAATACAAGCTTGAGCTCCTTGCGCGAATCGCCTTGGGTAACTACATGGTAAATAATGACACCTAGGGCAATAATCATACCCAATAGCTCTTTATCGTTGGCCGCCCCCAATACACAGGCAAACCAACCCACTTGAAACCCAATAAAATTAACCAATAAAGTCATAGCTATCCCTGTTTATGCTTATGGGTTGTTTACGCCGAGTTTATAGAAAAGGTTTAGTTTGATATTTCACAATGATGGGGATATAACCGCCTTTAGAACAGAGCGGTGAAAAAAACTATTGGTACAAATTCACCAGACAAAAAAAGGCCCCTGAGCGTTTAACCGCAGAGGGGCCAGATCTTACTTCTTGAAAACATACATTACACTTTGAACTTCCTTGCTTTTAGGGAGCTTGCCTAATTCCAGCTCTTGGGAGAGGACTGGACCCTTTAGACACTCCTATAACTTAAAACGGTAG
>JABBBH010000019.1:1942-3000 GCA_018607525.1 SAR92 clade bacterium | reverse complement strand
ACTTAGCTTGGGGATTACTTTACAGACCTTACCTAATTACAAACAGAGCGAACCTAGTTATTACCAATATTGATAATATAGATGACGGCTCTGATAAGAATAACTTTTTAGGAGAGGCAAGAGCTGCACGTGCTTTAGCAATGTTTGATATGATAAGAGTTTACAGTAAAGCGTTAACTCAAAATGGATCAGACACTAGTTTGGGAGTCCCAATCATAGAAGGGATAGATCCTAACGTAAGAGCGTTGAGACCAAGCATACAAGTATCATACGACTATGTAGTCTCTGAATTAGAAGCTGCTAAAAGCTTAATCGGAACTGATAATGGTACCGGAAGACTTAATAAAGACGCAGTTAACGCTCTTTTAAGTAGAGCTTATTTGTATATGGGACAATACCAAAATGTAATTACTGCAGCAAGTGCAGTATCAACTGCAATTGCTCCAATAAGTGATTTCCCTCAAGTGTGGGTGGATGCTTCTGAATCTGGGGTTATTTTTAAAATTGATCAAGACAGAAACTTAGATGGATATCAGCCAGGAGTTGAGTGGAGTCAATCGACTGCAAATAACGAAGTAATTCCTGAATATGTAATGGCATACAGCCTATCAAATTTATATTCTTCTAATGATATTCGTAAGTCGTCTTACACGTCAATTTTAGCAGATGTAGATGGTAACATTTACAACGCTATTACAAAGATGTATGGTGAAACTGGACAGCAAAATGGATCTGTTGATGCGAAGGTTATTAGAGCTGGAGAAGTTGCTCTTAATAAAGCAGAAGCACATGCAATGTTAGGCCAAGAAGCGGATGCTTTAGCTGCATTAGATGAACTAAGATCAAACCGTTATGCTGGATTTATTTCTGGTGGAGAAACAGGTGCTGCATTAATAGCTGAGATCAAACTTCAAAGACGTTTAGAGTTATTCGCAGAAGGACACCGCTTTTTTGATCTTAAAAGATGGAATGAAGGTGTATCAAGAGCAGCAACAGACGGTGAGTTTTTTGATGGAACTGGGACTCCAGTACCAGCAGCTTACTTAAACTTAACAGCA
>JABBBH010000019.1:0-1932 GCA_018607525.1 SAR92 clade bacterium | reverse complement strand
AAAACCCTGGTTACAACTAATAACTAAAAAATAAAAAAATGAAAAAAATAATATATTCTTTATTAGCGATAAGCCTAATGTTCTCTTGTGAAAATCAAGATGACCACGGAGTTGACGTTAATAATTATAACGGTAATCCAGTAGTATATTACACTAATGGAGGTGTAGGTAGTTACTATGTAACACCTACTGCAAATGCATATATGGTAGAAGTATCAGCAACGACACTTAGTTCTTCAGACAGAACTTATAGTTTAGAAGTAGATGCTTCATCAACTGCTTCTCTAGGAGGAGATTTTGAAATGGACACAACGGTGACAGTTGCGGCAGGAGAATATTTTGGATCATTTTCAGTACAAGGTATCTTTGCAGGTACTACAGCTGAAGGTTCTAAACTAAATATTAACCTTGTTGGTGAAGGAACAATGGTCGGAGCTCAATTTAGTTTAGACATATTCCAACAATGTGTATCTGATTTAGCTGGTATGTACAGTATGACTACTACATACGGTTTTCACGATTTTTTAAGTACATACCCAGAAAACACTCAAGATATTGAGATTGTTGAATTAGGTGATGGTGCTTATTTCATTGAAGACTTTACGGGTGGGCTTTATTCAACTGGACCTTATTCAGGTGCATATGGGACAACTGCAACAAATGCAGAGATTACTGAAAACTGTGGTTTAATCTCTTGGAGTGGTCAATCTGATCCTTGGGGTGCAATGATTCCAACACCAGGTGAAACAAACTCGGTTGATTCAAATGGAATTGTAACTATCAATTGGTTTTGTGAACGATATGGAGAATTCGGAACGTCTATTTACACACCACTTTAATACATAAAACATGAAAAACATATATAAATTACTGACGTTAGTAATGACACTAACAATTGTCACTTCATGTGACAGAGACCAGGGAGAATATCCTTATTTAGACAACAGAGAGGTTACAATTGGCTTTAGAGGAGCTGAGGCGAATCTTTATGTTGAAAATGGAGCTGACAATATGATAGCTGCAACAGTTGGTGCAAGTACTGTAGTGCCAAGTGGATCATATTCAGTATCCGTTGACGGTACATCTACAGCTGTACTAGGTGTGGATTTTGATTTCGTTTCAGGGACTGATGGATCATTTGAAAGTGGAAACATTTTGTCAAGTATTTCTATTGTAGCTGATTTCACTAACTCTAGCACCGATGGTAAAACTGTTGTTTTGAACTTAATTTCAGACGATCCTAGTTTATCTGTAGCTGAGGCTTTTTCTCAATACACAATAAACTTGATTCAATTTTGTCCTTTCAATGGACTGAACACAACAAGTTATACTGCTTACCCATATGCTTTTGACGCTGATGCACCATCATATACAGTTAACTTAGTTCCTGTCGGAGATTCTACAACAGAGTATTCTATTGAAACTGGATGGGGAGTAAATTTTGTCAGTTGGGCAACAGGAGACCCTAGTTATGATGGGGCTTTTGTTTACTCTGGAACTATTACTATAAATGAAGACTTTACTACTACATTTAATGGTGACGATACGTGGGCTACTGGTGGACCTGGTATATTTTCACCTTGTACACAAGAATTTAGCTACACACTATCACAAACGTTATTTACGACCGCATTTACAGTAGATGTCGTACTGATACCAAACTAGTATCATTATAATTTTATTCAAAAAAAAAGGAGCCTTTATTGGCTCTTTTTTTTTATCTTTATTATATGAAAACAAACGAACTGCTTACGTCAATATTTTTAAGTTTAATGTGCACCCTTTTGAGTGCACAAACTAAAGAACAGGCTTTAGAAATAACAAAAACCTATAATTCTCAAGAATTAGCGAAATTGAAATCTAGTTTTGAAAACCAAAATTCAGACAATGAACGCCTAATATCAGTATATCTCTCTGAAAATCCTGAAGTAA
>JABBBH010000012.1 GCA_018607525.1 SAR92 clade bacterium | reverse complement strand
CATCCCTATCCCACCGCCATATTAGAGAAACCTCCTTCGGGAGGTTTTTTTATGGCTGGGATTTAGGGTGAGAGGCCTAGCTGTTCGACAAAATGCAGCGCATTTTGGGCGCCACAGGCGGTCTGAAAGACTGCGTTCAGCCCCAAGGCTGATAAGCACCCATCCCTATCCCACCGCCATATTAGAGAAACCTCCTTCGGGAGGTTTTTTTATGGCTGGAAATACAAGGATTATTTATTAGAGGGGTATTTATAAACGGTCTTGCTTAAAAAAACTGCGTCAGCAGCACTATCCCACCCACTGCCACTAGGCTATAAAGAAAGATCTTCCAAAGTGAGAACTTGCGAGAAGACCAATCAATCCGGTCTTCTCGATTCCTTTGTTTTGATGAGGCTCTAAAGCGTCCTAGATAGAAAAAAACCGCTAGGGACAGTATGGATATACCACCAAATATAATTGTATTAGCGTCCATTAACGGCTTCTTAGCTTAGCTAATAGGCGAAGCATCTCAAGATACAACCATATCAGGGTAACCATTAGAGAAAATGCACCAAACCATTCCATATATTTGGGCGCACCCATTTCTGAGCCCTGCTCGATAAAATCAAAGTCTAGAACCAGATTTAATGCGGCAATAGCCACAACAAACAGGCTAAAACCAATGCCAAAGAGTCCATTAGAATGAATAAACCCGATACCACCAGAGCCAAACATATTCATGAGCATACTCACTAGATAAAGCATGGCTATGCCCATAGTGGCTGAGGTGACCATAAGCCGGAAATTTTCGGTGGGCTTTACGATGCCAGTTTTATAAAGGAAAAGTAATGAAGCCAATGTACCAAGGGTTAGCCCTACGGCCTGTATCACAATCCCTGGGTATTGGGCTTCAAAAATAGCTGAGATAGCACCAAGGAATAAACCCTCAGCGATTGCATATAACGGGGCTGTTGTACCCGACCATTGTTTTTTGAAGATAGTCACTAGAGCCAATATAAAGCCTACAATAGCACCACCCATTGCCAGAGGCATAACGCTTGCAGGATTACCGGTAGAAAAGAACTCTGACCATGTGTAAAAGGCAGAGATCACAACCAGTGCCAGCAAAATACCGGTTTTGTTTACTGTGCCTTCTAAGGTCATGGTTGCTGCTGGTGCGTAGTTGCTGAAATTTGCATCTTTAGCACTATTGGCAAAGGTTTGTGCATTTAATGAGGGGTTGCCTGAGCGACCAAACATATTCAACGCTTTGTGATTAGACATGTAAGTTACCTTATTTTTTAATCGTTAAGTTTCAACAATACCAAATATCAATTAATTTTATGGAATTATAGCTAAATCTGGGTGAGTTGAAATAAGTTATATCACCCTGTATGTAAATAAAGTCATTTTATCTGACATAAAAAAACCTCCAAAAGGAGGTTTTTTTAAATATATAGCCTTTAGATGGAGTCTATATTTTGTTCTATCCAATCCATTCGATCTTCATACCAAGTCTTTAGATAAAGCACTTCTTCATCATAGGTATTCCAAATAATGGGATTAGGCCATACATAGACGCCTAAAATTTGCCATTTGTTAAAGTTTTCTTGCTGCGACCATTTCAACAATTCTGCCTGCTCATCTATTTTATCGAGAATATATTGCTTATTAACAAGATAATGATTGGTAAATCTGTCCTGTACCAGTGATACAAACGCAGGGTCATCTAGTAAGCGACTTATCCATGCGTGATAGCGAACATGCCAGCCATTAGTATACCTTGCATCAGAGTAATCTACGTTACCAAAACCAAGATCAAAATCCCACAGGGGTCCCATCTTGATTTTTTCGCCCGGAATATGGGTGAAATAGATACTCGACCAATTTCTTGCATCCTGATTTTTGATAATTTCACTGATAAGGAACCAATCAATAAAGCTATCTATATCAATGAAACTTGCATAACCATTAACAGGATCTGCAAAATCATTACCGAAAAGAGCCGCTTCAAAGGCATTAATATGATCCCTAATGTAAATAAACCGTGGGTCTTGCTCAAAGGCAAAATCGTTTTGATCAATGCGGTCAATGCCAGGCTCTTTAATAACAATAACATCATCATTTTGATAGACGCTGGTATTGAAGTAAACATCATCCGGGTCTACCCTATCTTGAACATTGGTATCTTTTTCAAGCAAGAAACCCTCATCGCCTATATCCACGCGCGCAGATTTTTCCTCGACCTTCTCGGATACATTATAGGTTCCGTTATATTCACCGTTGATAAAAACCTCGGCAAACTCGGACTTTGGCGTCCAATCGAGAGTACTTAAATATCCCAATTCAAAAGCAATGGTATTTCTTAGTAGTGATTTATCCGAATATTCCGCTAAGAAGATCCACTTTTTTTGTTTTGGCATATCAAGGAATTTTTCCTTGCTATCCAGCTTCATTTGGTAGGGTTTTTTGGGGTTCCCCCAAGTTGAATTACCTCTGCCCCGTATTTCCATAATGGTGCTTTCTAAGTCATCAAAACCACGGCCACCATCAACTGTAACTGTTCCAGTAATGTAATCGTCTTTTGATTCTATGGGGAGATTATTATCCGTCTGGATATTTACGATGGGTAAGCCGGTAAATTTCATCAAATCAAGGGTATAGGTTGCACTGACACCATTGGCTTTACTGACTTTGTATTCAACCAACTCGGTAAAATCATTAGCAGTAGAACCAGTGGTCTGCTCAACCTCTGCTACAGACACTGTGGCACCATCGTGAGTAAAAGTGGCATAGAGATCACTCACTGCTATATTTTGAGAGACCCTTCCAGAGAAGGTAGTGCCATTCATTTCAAGAATAATATCGTCATTGAGGCTGGGATTATTAGTGCTTAGCAGCTCAATGCTACTCATGGTTGGAGCTACATCCACAATCACTGTTCGAGTGACAGATGAAGAATTGCCCGCAGCATCTGTGGCTGTATAGGTCAAATCATAGCTACCAATGGTACTACCCACAG
>JABBBH010000061.1 GCA_018607525.1 SAR92 clade bacterium | reverse complement strand
CTTTTGACCAATTTGGATCCTGGTTGGTATAGCGACCATTTTCATCTTTGGGTGCAGGCTCAAATTGACGGTTTTTTTCTGCATTCGCCGAGGAAAAACAAAACGTAATTAGCGCGATGTAAAAAATATTTTTGTTCATTTTCTAGGGGCTCTGTCAGTTTGCATATGCGAATTCGCGTGAAGCATATTCCATTGTTTGGCGTACTGTCATATATTGTTTGATAAGTTACGTATAAATACTCAGTTTGGGAGTAATCTGAGTGAATAATAATAAAACTCGGCTGCTATTATGTGCCGTACTATTGCCAGCGATTTTGGTATCAATGTTTTTTATATCAAAGCTTTTTGGTGCTCGTCTTTTCGTAGATGAGCCCGCGAGTAACCCTTTGCCTGGCGTCAATCTAAATACCCTGTTTGAAAACGATAAACAGAATGCCTCGGCTGTAAAAAAGACAAATACCAAAACACTCTTGGGCAATGGATCGGTAAATTCGGGTGCTGCGCTTAATCAAGAAAAATTAGAAAAAATAGCTAATACAATTCGTCAGAGTCGCACATCAAGCGCAGGTCAAACAGAATTGCCTGCAGATAAACAGCAGGAATTACAATCACTGAAGCAAAACTTTAATGCTAGTGCTGAAAGTGATCTGAAGTTTGATGCAGTAGGTCGGGTTAGAGCTATTTATGATGCAATTGCTTTGTCTGGGGTGGATCATAACCTGCCCACTGAGCTAGCAACGAAAATTGAAGAAATTACTCTTTCCTATCCTAATTTATTTGGCATTGGTGACAGTGGTGATGTCGTAAAATCAAAGGTCACCTGCTCGGATGATATCTGCGCCACTAAGATTTCGAAAAGCTTTTATGGCTTGCCTGCTTGGGACCATGAGCTGAGTATTAGCACCAAGGCCAATAAGATATTCGCTATTACCGGTAACTTTTACGCGCCTAGTTTAGGTGCGCCAAAACAATATGTACCTGATCAATCTAAAATCCGGTCTTCAATTGCGAGTTATTTTTCAAAAACTACTCTAGATGTTGTCATCGCTGATTGGGGTGAATTAGGTATATCGAGAATCGGAAATCGGGATATTTATAGCTATAAGTTACCTCATGTTTTAGTAAAGAATAAAGCATTCGATATTATTATTTCTGCTGATACGAGCAAGGTTGTTTCAGTTATTTCATTAATCTGTGATTTATCGGTGCAAGGCTCTGGCGAAGACCTGAATGGCGATTTGGTGGACTTTCAAGTGGAGAAGGTGGGCTCTCTTTACCATATGATAGATACCCGATTCCCATTAAATTACAGTACCGAAGTCTATTCGGCTACTGATCCAAGTAACCCAATTTCTTCCCTGTCGCCAAATTCAGGATGGCCTGCGAGTGCAGTTTCAGCGCTAAATTATGCGAAACAGACCGTGGATTATTACAGTGATAATCACAGTTATAACGCGGTCAATAGTGCGGGTAGCAAGCTCTATATTACGGTTGATGAAAATGTGGAAAATGCTTATTGGAATTCTGGTTCACAGCAAATTGTTTTGGGTATTGGTGAGGGAGTTATTGCGCAACAAGGCTTAAGTCTAGCCGCTAGTGCAGATGTTATGGCCCATGAAATAACCCATGGTGTGGTGAGTTCAACCAGTGCTTTGCAGTATCGATACCAGTCAGGGGCACTGGATGAGTCATTTGCGGATTTCTTTGGTTCCATGGTTGATGGTGATGACTGGTTGATTGGTGAGGATTTGCTGAGCCCCTCAGGTCTGCCACTGCGCAATATGGCAAATCCCGCTGCGGGCTTTGCCTCTCAGCCTTTTCATTTTGATAACTATGCCTATTTACCTAATACCTCTCAGGGGGACTGGGGTGGTGTGCATGTTAACAGTGGTATACCTAACCGAGCCATGTATCTGTTGGCGGAGGGCCTAACAGATGAAAATATTGGTACATCAATTGGTAGAACAAAAACAGCTGACTTAGCTTTTAAAACTCTTCTTTCACTGAGCGGGAACTCTGTTTTTAATGAAGCCGTCGAAAACATGATGGCGTTGGCGACGGAGCTTTATGGTGAGAATTCGGCTGAATATACTGCGACACAGCAAGCTTGGTTGTCGGTTGGACTGCCCCAGCAAACAATTCAGTCATCCGGAACAACTTCTAACGCAGTGATACCCGATGATGTGACGGCAGTGGTTTCGCTGTTTCCCATGGGTGATGCTGAAACTACAATTAAAGAACAAAACGCCTATTCCGTTTATGTACAGCTATTTGATAATACTAATCCGCAATATATTAGCGAGCTTGATTTTGGCCCAATGACGGCCGAGCTATCTAATTACCGTAGACCCTCTTTAGTGGTGTTCCCGAATAGCGAATTTGAAATAATCTATCAAAGAATAACGGGTGAATTTTACCTAACCAATAGCAATAGCAGTGGTGAGGAGTTATTAGACGACGGCACTGGGATTGCGAATATCTCTGGTGACCATCAGGGAAAATTAGTCGCTATAGCTGACCGGAATCAACCGATCATTAATATCATCAATTCTGAAACTGGCGAGATATCATCTTTTGATGTGGTATTGCCCAATTATGGTCAGCAAGCTATTGAACCCGCAGTAGAATTTATTGATACCCTGCGGTTTGATCCCACTAGTCGTTATATAGTTTTTGATTATTTAACCTGCGCTTTAGGCGTCGGTGGCTGTGGTTTTGATAGTGAAGATTCCTTTTGGGCCATTGGGATTTTGGATATAAATTCTGGCGCTCTGACATTCCCGTTTCCCGCTCAGCCCTTAAGAGTTGATATTGGCTACCCTGCTTTTAGTAACCTAACCGACCAATATATTACCTTTGATATGGGTGAGTCTGCTGAAAATGGTGAGGTTAATTCCTCAGTTATGCTGTATTCCCTAGAGACAGGGCAGTCGCAAATGATTGCAGACCCGGATGGCACTAGCTCTCAAGAGGGCGCCTGGGGTTCGCCGTCATTTACCGCGGATGATTCTGGCGTTGTGTTTTCTTACTCTGAAGACGGTGGGGAATTTACCTATATTGTCGAACTCGAAGACTATAGTCCGACAACGAATAGTAATGCAGTCAGAGAAATTAACCCGTTCTATGCATTTATTGGTTTTGCTTCATCAGAAATACCTACCAACATTAAACCTAGCTTGGAATTAAATACTGAAATACTAAGCTGGGGTGCCATTGAATCATCTCAGCAGGCTTCTTTAGAGTTTTGCTTAATCAATAATGGCGAGTTTCAAATTGAGCTGTATGACACAGTGACACCCAATGGCGTTACTTGGCTGGGCGATAATGGCTATCTGGAGTCTGGTTCTATGCAGTGTTCCAATATCGTTCTGGATACCACTGATTTACCCTTGGGTGAGTTCACCAATAGCTTTTCCATTATTCATAATGGCGCTAATTCGCCGACACCAGTGAGTTTGGCGGCTGTGATTGATCGTGATTCAGATAATGACGGTATTCTCGATCAGGTAGATATGGATGATGATAATGATGGTGTTAGCGATACTGAGGACGCTTTTCCATTTAACGCGAATGAAAGTCTAGATACGGATGGCGACGGTATAGGCAATAACATTGATCTAGATGATGATAATGATGGGGTTATCGATATCTATGATTCGGCCCCCTTAGACCCTAATGAGTGGCAGGTAAATAGCTGGGATCTTGATGGCAATGGTTCGGCTGATGCCCTCACTGATGGCTTAGCCATGCTGCGTTATATGTTTGGTATTCGCGATGAGGCTTTGCTTGATTCTGTGGTTGCCGATGATACGCCATTGAGCAACGAGGAAATTAAAGCGCGTATTGAAACCATGTCTTCAAATGCAGATATTGATAACAGCGGTCAGGTCGATGCGCTTACTGATGGCTTATTGTTGTTGCGGTATCTGTTCGGTTTAAGAGGCGATAGTCTAATTTTGGATGTGGTTGCAGAATCTGCAGAGCGATCAACCGCGGTAGCGATTGAAAGCTATATCCAAGCTGCAATTCCTGATTAAAGTTTTTAACTGCTTAACATCCCTTTATCGATAATAAAGGCAATAATATCCTCTAGCCCTGTGCCATCATGCAGGTTACTAAAAACATAGGGGGTGTTTGGCCGCATTCTTTTGGTGTCACTGTCCATGACCTCTAAGCTGGCTCCTACATAAGGTGCGAGATCAATTTTATTAATCACCAATAAGTCTGCTTTGGTAATACCGGGCCCTCCTTTGCGGGGAATTTTTTCACCCGAGGCCACATCAATCACATAAATCGTAATATCTGCCAGCTCAGGGCTAAAGGTAGCGCTGAGGTTGTCGCCGCCACTCTCAATAAAAATTAAATCGAGACCTGCGTGCTGGTTGCTGAGTTCTTCTACCGCCGCCAAATTCATTGAGGCATCTTCTCGAATGGCAGTATGAGGACAGCCGCCAGTTTCTACGCCAATTATTCGGTCAGCTTCAAGGGCTTCGGCGCGAGTGAGTATTTTTGCATCTTCTTGGGTGTAAATATCATTAGTCACCACAGCCAAGTTGTAGGTATCTCTCATAGATTTACATAGGGCTTCGAGCAGGGCGGTTTTACCGGAACCAACAGGGCCGCCAACGCCAATTCTGAGGGGTGCTGTGGAATGATCAACTGCAGACATGGATTTTTCCTTGTTTATGATCTAAATAATCGGGTGTATTGAGTTTCATGGCGACTACTAGCAATAGCCAGTGCCGGTGTGGAGCTGTGAATATCGAAATCTTTGATGGTCATGGCCTGTTGCACTGATGCGGGGATATGTTCCGCTAGTTCAAACATAATCTGTTGGCCATCGGTTTGGCCTAAGGGAATGAGTTTTACCCCTGCTAGTACGATATTTTCCAACCAGCCCCAACAGTAGCCATAACAGAGTTTTTGGGTGTCAATTCCCCACTGGCAAGCCGCTAGCGCAAATCCAGTAAGCTGACATTTTTTGACATAGGCGGCTATATTCTCTGGAATTGAAACCCCTAAATTGGGTAATAATCGCATGAGTGCAGCGCCTCGTTGCTGCTCTTCTTTGCGTAACTCTGAGGTTTCTCTGCAGGCAATTAACCACTGCGTCCAGCGCGCAACACTAGCATCGTCTTTTTGCTTAAGAGCGTCCATCAGGCGAATTAATACGGGTAGCTCAAGGGTCATAATGCTATGATTCAGCATACTTTGTAGCCAATGCTTGAGGCTTGGAGTATCAGTTATCCACTGCGCTTCTATGGCCCACTCTAAACCTTGGGAGTAGGTAAAACTCCCAATGGGTAACGAGGGGCTAATAAGCTGATAAAGTCTCAGCTCTGCAATATTGCTATCGGTCATGATTACTATTGAGTCTGGTTTTTTCGTAACATAATAAATAGACCAAGACCGGCACTAATAGCTATAAAGCCAAACAGATGCTGTGGCTCAGTTAATAGGTGCATAAGACTAGTTTCTGCTCCATGGGCGCCATGAGCGTGGGCTACATGACTAAGCAAATAGGTCGCTGTAAAAATTAAGCTGTTCACAATTTTCTTCATAATTCTGCCTGTAGATTTTAAAATTTGGGGTTAATGATGATGGTGGCTATTAGCGCTACTCTGATAGGCGCCAGCCTCTGGTTCAAAAGGTGCAGTTTCAGTTTTGACGGATAGACCTAAGCCTTTAACCATGTCATCTAAAACATGATCATGCAGATAGCGAAGCCAGGTTGATTCAACCTGTAAAGGCACATGGCGATTGCCCAGATGATAGCTAGCCACTGCCAGCGCATGAGGGTTATCACTGCTAACCGTTGAGACTAATTCGGGTGCAGCTTTGATTTCAACCACCAGGCCCTTTTCACTAACCACTAGGTCACCGTTGCGAAGAATTTTGCCTCTGGGTAAAAAAAGTCCGGCTTCACGGCCATCATCGAGAGTCACTTTAATGCGACTTTTGACGCGGGAATTAATCGGCAGGCTAAGCGTTGCTGAGGGCGAAGCCTTGGATTCAAGTATTTCTGTAATACGTATCATAGTAGCTCAATTAAAATAAGAAATAGCGTTGTGCCATGGGTACTTCGGTGGCGGGTTCGCAAACCAGAAGCTGTCCATCAGCTCTTACTTCATAGGTTTGTGAGTCCACCTCGATTTTTGGCTGGTAGTTATTCAGTAGCATCTGCTCTTTGGTTACTGAGCGACAATTTTTCACGGTGCCAATTAAGCTTTTAAGTCCTAGCTGATAATTAATGCCGGACTGCACAGCGGCACCAGACAAAAACAACATGGAGGTGTTGCTGCATGCGTTGCCTAGAGCGCCAAACATGGGTCTGTAATGCACCGGTTGCGGGGTGGGGATCGATGCGTTTGGATCACCCATGGGTGCTGCCGCAATCATTCCACCCTTAATAATAGTTGATGGTTTTGTACCAAAAAATGCTGGCTTCCATAAAACCAAGTCAGCTAATTTTCCCGCTTCGATAGAGCCCACTTCATGAGAGATTCCATGGGCTATGGCTGGGTTAATGGTGTACTTGGCGATATACCGCTTGATGCGGTTGTTATCATTTTCGCTAGAATCTTCGGCCAAAGGCCCGCGTTGAACTTTCATTTTATGGGCGGTTTGCCAGGTTCTAATAATAACTTCACCCACACGACCCATAGCCTGTGAATCTGAAGCGATCATAGAGAATGCCCCTAAGTCATGCAGGATATCCTCAGCCGCAATGGTTTCACGTCGAATCCGTGATTCTGCAAAGGCCACATCTTCTGCAATATTGGGATCAAGATGATGGCATACCATGAGCATATCGAGATGCTCGTCTACGGTATTGATCGTGTATGGGCGGGTTGGGTTTGTTGATGATGGCAGTACGTTGGACTCTGCACAGGCTTTGATAATGTCTGGCGCGTGCCCGCCGCCAGCACCCTCGGTATGATAGGTGTGAATAGTACGGCCATTAATTGCATCAAGGGTTGATTCAACAAAGCCGGATTCATTCAACGTGTCGGTATGAATGGCTACTTGAATGTCAGTTTCATCGGCGACATTTAGGCATTCATTAATTGAGGCGGGGGTGGTGCCCCAATCCTCATGTAACTTTAACCCCATGGCTCCAGCGGTTATCTGTTCTCTTAATGGTTCGGGTTGACTGGCGTTACCCTTACCCATTAGACCAATATTCATGGGTAGAGTATCCGCTGCCTCGAGCATCCTATGAATATTCCAAGGCCCGGGTGTACAGGTGGTGGCATTAGTGCCTGTGGCGGGACCGGTTCCGCCGCCGAGCATGGTGGTGACACCCGACATTAGCGCTTCATCAATTTGTTGTGGGCAGATAAAGTGAATATGAGCGTCAACACCGCCAGCGGTAAGAATATGTCCCTCACCGGCTAAAACTTCGGTGCCCGGTCCAATGACAATATCAACGTTGCTTTGAGTATCTGGGTTGCCAGCTTTGCCTACCGCAAAGATACGGCCATTTTTAATCCCTACGTCAGCTTTAATAATTCCCCAGTGGTCAATAATAACCGCATTAGTAATCACTAAATCTACTGTATCCGCACTCACTCTTTGGCTCTGGCCCATACCATCACGAATGGTTTTGCCGCCACCAAATTTGACCTCATCACCATACTGGGTGAAGTCTTTCTCGACCTGTAAAAAAAGCTCAGTGTCCGCCAGACGCAGTTTATCGCCGGTAGTGGGACCGAACATCTCTGCATAGGCTTGTCTTGAAATAGATCTTGGCATGGCGTTCTCCTAGGAATTACCTGTGTTGTTATCAGGCAGTTTTCCCATGACCTTGCCTTGGAATCCATAAATTATTCGATCGCCGGAAAATTCAACCAGCTCTACTGTGCGTTCCTGCCCAGGCTCAAAGCGGACAGCTGTGCCTGAGGCGATATTTAGGCGAAAGCCGAGGGTTTTATCTCGATCAAAAATCAATCCCTCATTGGCCTCATAAAAATGGTAGTGAGAGCCTATTTGAATGGGGCGATCCCCTATATTAGCAACGCTAACCTTAGTCAGCTGCTTGCCTTCATTGAGGATTATTTCACCCTCGGCAGTTATCAATTCTCCTGGAATCATCGACTGGGGCTCCTAGACTATCGGGTTGTGAACAGTGACCAGTTTGGTGCCATCGGGGAATGTGGCCTCAACTTGGACGTCATGAATCATCTCTGGAATACCGGGCATAACATCTTCGGCACAAAGCAATGTGCGGCCGTAGTCCATGAGTTCAGCTACAGTGCGACCATCTCGAGCACCCTCGACGATAGCGGCACTGATCAGTGCAACTGCCTCGGGATAATTGAGTTTAAGGCCCCTTGCTCTGCGTTGTTGGGCCAACATTGATGCTGTAAATAGCAGTAATTTGTCTTTTTCGCGGGGCGTTAGTTCCATGGTTAGTACTTATGTATCCCATATGCGTGGCGGGCACGCTGATAGTTGTAGCCATTCAGATCGAAGTGCGGACCAAAGGCTAATAAAAATATCGAATATGGGCTCTACACGATCACCCAGTACTCTGATAACCAAAATTTCATCAACCAATGTAAGGCCAATCAAATCTTTATAGGGATAATCTAGCAATAACTGTTCCAACTTCTCTTTGTGAGCCTCAGAAAAGGGGGCGGCCATCAAGCTAGCTTGCATGGAATGATTTCGAAGCCCACAGGATGACTGGGATAGAGAATTTCCTTCGGTGTTTAATTGTTCGACCAATCTAAGCTCATTATTGATTATTATTTGGCTGCAGCTTTTGATAGCGCCCTCATCAAAGCCTTCTTGATTCGCCGGGCGTCCAAAACAATGCATTTCCCAGCCAATAAATTTACCGCCCTCTTGAATATCAATCACTGTGTTGAGGCGAGACCTAGCACCACTGAAGAAAATATTTTGCTGCGGAAGCCATTCGACAATTGCATTACTATCGACGGATATAGTCTGTGTTTGCTGGCTTTCTAGGTCAGCTTTGGATCGATAGAACTTTGTAGCCCCCGGGGTTGTAATAAGGCTGTGAGCACCCCTGTTAGCCTTTAGTTGTATTTGTAACTCATCACCACCGACAACACCGCCGGGCGGATGAAGAATGTAGTTATGGCAAATACCTCCTTCAGGGTAAAAGGGTCTTTGAACGGTGAGGGGGCCTTTTTGAGATTTTTTAGCTAAAAAGGTTTTATTACCTTTTAGTTGGTAGTCTAATTTTAGCTCGGCTTGCCATCGATCGCGTTGATCAATCTTGTTGGAATCTTGCATAAGGAAATAGTTGAGTCTCTATTGGATTATTTAAAGCCTACCATCAGAAATTGCTAGTGAAAATGAAATTGATAAAATAATTAACAACCATTGAAAACAGCACAGCAATGGGGCGAATCCACCTTTAATTGCACCAATTTTGGACAATAAAAAACAAAAAAGCCGGGATTTTGATCCCGGCTTTTTTGATGCTAACCTAGCTACATTAATGCAACATTGAGTTAGTGTTTAGGCAATAAATATACTGCCTCTGTAAGTGTGCTCGCAAGGCTTATGCGACTCTTTGGGTAATGTTTTGTAAGTAGAGCCACGATAAGTTTTAGATAGACTGCGACGGTTTCCGCTGTCAGAAATTGACTTACGAGTTTGAGTTACACCACGGTATACAATTGAATTTTTTACGTTTTTCATAACACTTCTCCTGTGAGCTTTTTGGTTTAGCTCGGATAAAGGAATAAGCGGTCTTTTAACGCATGATCAATGCGAGGCAGTTAAAGCATGCCTTTGCTGTGATTAATATTAATCGAGGTTGAAAAATTGGTCAATAAATTTGTTCTTAAGCCACTTTTTAGCGCTGAGGCGCTCGCTAAGGTAATGGCAAATTATGGATTTCGGCGTATGGCTCTCGAGGAATTCGAGGCAGCTATTCAAAGGGCGTTCTCTGATTATATTCTGTTATCACTGTCTGAGCTTGGGGGTGAGGCTGAGGATAATCGTCGACTGTATATTGAGTCTCAATTTCACCTGCAAAAAGCTATGAAATTACTTGAAAGCCTTCCTCATCCTGCCGGAAAAATGGCTTATCGAATTGCGACAATGAATGATACTTTAAATAAACTGATTGAAGGCGGTAGTAATTTTTCTGCAGAGCGTGCCAATCGCTTTGTTGAGAAAAATTTGGTGCGTCAGTTGCGAGAAATATGGATGGCTAATACAGCAACTCCCTTTCATGTGGGTGCCGATAACTCTGGACGCAACCCCAGAGAGTTTTTGCTTTGCTGTTTTAAAGCGGCAGGGGAGCAGTACCCTGAATTAAGCTGGTTTAATGCGGTGGATGAAAAAATCGCTGATCAGCTAATCAAGAGTATTAAGCGCTAGGAATTTTAAAGAATCCTAAAAAAACTGACAGTAGAGTCAACTACTGCCAGTTTTTTTAGAGGTTTCTAGTTAGTGGCTTATCATCCAAGGCCGCATTGAGGGAAACATCTTTTTGCCATCAGCTGTATAGAAAAGGTTACTTTTCTTTTTACTGCTACAGCCACAGGTTGAAGAATGTTCATGATCATTTTCCCGCCTATCCAATGTCGATACCACAGGCTGATGTTGCGCTTTTTCATTGCGCTCCATAGCCACCCTGGTTTCCTTTAGCATCGACGCTATATGGGGCGGCAAAGTGAGTACTCGCGCGCACATAGTTCCACATTGAGGACAGTTAACCGGCTTTTCCATATCAGCAATCGTGGCTAATTCAGAGAATACTCCGTGTTCTTTACATTTATATTCGTAAAGGGGCATAGATTTCTCCTTTTAAACCAGGTCAGGGGCTTTAGGTATGTCTTTCCCTTGGTTATCAACACCCTTACTTGGGCCATCTGCACCAGGCTGAATGTCAAAGTCAAAGACATCAGTTGGCAACCATAATGTGGCACAGGCATTGGGGATATCAACCACGCCACTAATATGACCTTGAACGGGTGCACAGCCTAAAATTGCATAGGCTTGGGCTTCGGTATAGCCAAACTTAGTCATATAGTTAATGGCATTGAGACAGGCTTGGCGATAGGCGACGTGTACATCTAGATAGTGCTGTTTGCCACCCTCATCCACAGAGATACCCTCAAAGATGAGATAGTCATCATACTTTGGCACCATCGGACTTGGCTTAAAGATAGGGTTTTTAATGCCATATTTGGACATACCGTCTTTAATCAAATTAACACGCATATGAATCCAGCCCGCCATTTCGATAGCACCACAGAAGGTGATTTCACCATCGCCTTGACTGAAGTGTAAGTCACCTACAGAAAGACCGGCACCATCTTGATAAACAGGGAAGTAAACTGTTGAACCACGGGTTAAGTCTTTAATGTCACAGTTACCGCCGTGCTCACGGGGTGGAACAGTACGTGCACCCTCTTCAGCGGCCGCATCGCGTGCTTCACCGGTCATTTTACCCATATGGGCAACACGTGCTTCGGGAAGAGCTGCCAGGGCAGGGATGCGCTCTGGCTCAGTCTCAAACAACTCTTTTTCACGAGCGTTCCACTCATCAAGCATTTTTTTGTCTGGTAGACAGCCAATCAGCCCAGGGTGAAGACAACCAGCGAATTCAACGCCAGGAATATGACGAGACTTGGTGAACATTCCGTTAAAATCCCAAATAGATTTTTGGGCATCAGGGAAATGTTCGGTTAAAAAGCCACCGCCATTATTTTTACTAAAGAAGCCATTAAAGCCCCAGTTGGATTCTTCAAAAGTACCAATATCAAGAATTTCAACCTGAAGAAGATCACCCGGTTGAGCGCCTTCAACTTCAATTGGGCCAGATAGAAAGTGAACCTGACCTAGATCAACATCCCGAACATCTTCAGCAGAGTCATTGTTCTTAATTTGACCCCCTGTCCAGTCATAACATTCGACGATAAAATCATCGCCGGGTTTCACTGTGGCCACCATGGGAATATCTGGATGCCAGCGGTTGTGAATATTTTCGTTGTTGTAGGGACTTTCTTTTAAATCGATTTTAATAATTGTTTCAGCCATAATTTTACTCCTGCAAAATAAAATTGTTAAACGGACAGATAAGCTGCGATCTTTTTCTGATCAGCCTCTGCACTAGATTCTTGGTGAACAATGTCACCTTTTTCAATAACCATCACTTTGTCGGAAACGTCTAAGGCAAAGCTTAGAACCTGTTCTGACACCAAAATGGTCAAACCACGCTCATCGCGAATTCGTCGCAATGTTTGCGCCATTTCTCTGATAATTGAGGGCTGAATGCCCTCAGTAGGTTCATCCAGAACCAAAAGCTTGGGTCGGCTGGCTAATGCGCGAGCAATAGCCAATTGTTGTTGCTGACCACCGGATAAATTACCTCCGCGACGCTTGCCCATTTCTTTCAGAACTGGGAAGAGGTCGTAAAGATCTTCAGGGACTTTTTTCTCACCTGTGGTGGTTAAGCCAGTAACAATATTTTCAGTGACTGTCATGGTCGAAAAGATCATTCGACCCTGAGGTACAAAGCCAATACCACTGGCAACTCTCTCATGACTTTGCTGCGCACTAATATCTTCACCGTCGAGTAAAATCTGACCCGATTCCTGTGGAACCATGCCGATTAAAGATTTTAATAGGGTGGTTTTACCCATGCCGTTACGACCCACCAGTGAAATAATTTCACCTTCGCCTATCTCTAGGTTCATGTCGTTTATTACCCGACTTTGTCCATAGGCAACGTTGTAATTGTTGAGTTTCAACATAATTAGGGCTCCTTAATGACCTAGGTAAACTTCGACCACTTTTGGGTCATTTTGGACGTGATTCATACTGCCTTCAGAGAGCAATTTACCCTGATGCATAACAGTCACTCGGTCGGCAATATCCGCAACAAAGTTCATATCATGCTCAATAACGATCACTGAACGATCTTTGGTGATTTTGCGAAGTAACTCAGCAGTTTTTTTGCGCTCTGCCACTGACATCCCGGCTACCGGTTCGTCTAGCATTAACAGGCTAGGGTTTTGGATTAAAAGCATGCCGATCTCTAACCATTGCTTCTGACCATGGCTCAGTAGGGCTGCTGATTTATCCAGCATCTCAACCAAGAACACCATTTCTGCGGTTTCTTGAATTGCATCAAGCACCTCTTGGCTGCGCTTAAAGGTAAGCGCGCCAAATACGTTACGCCCTTTTGGGTACGACAATTCAAGGTTTTCGAAAACAGTTAAGTCTTCATATACCGATGGGTTTTGAAATTTTCTTCCAACGCCCGCATGAACAATGCCATGTTCTGACATTTTGGTGAGCTCTTTACCACAGAACTTAATCGAGCCTTCGGTGGATTTGGTTTTGCCACAGATTAGATCTAAAACGGTGGTTTTACCTGCCCCATTGGGTCCAATGATGACGCGTATTTCGTTCTCTTCCACATAGAAAGAAAAGTCATTTACTGCCTTAAATCCATCAAAGGAAACGGTCAAGCCTTCTACCGCTAAAACAAAGTCTTTATCACTCATGATTAATGCTCCTTAGTTAGATTTAACAGCACTGCCGCGAGACGGAAGTATTTGTTTAAATTTCTTATAGAGTGGGCCAAATATCTTGTCGACAGTGGGTTCTAAATAAGTCTTATAAAGTCCAGCAAGACCATCTGGGAAGATTGAAACAACGGCGATAAACAACGCACCTAATGCGAACAACCATACCTCTGGCATCGCTTCTGAAAGGGTGGTTTTGGCAAAATTCACCAATAGAACACCATAGACAGCGCCGAATAATGACAGGCGACCACCGACGGCACAGAAGATGACCATTTCAATAGAAGGGACAATGCCGACGAAGCTTGGCGACATAAATCCCACTTGAAGGGTAAACATCGCACCACCTATGGCTGACAGCATGGCAGCAAAGGTGAAAACAAAGATCTTAAAGTTATCGACGTTATAACCAGAGAAGCGCACTCGCTCTTCGGTATCGCGAACCGCGACCAGAAGTCGCCCCAACTTGGATTTAAGAATGAACTGACAGAGTAATAAGCTGGCGAATAGAAAGAATACACAGACAAAGTAAAGAATAAACTTAGCATCGTCAGTTCGGATATCCCAACCTAGTAGTGTGCGCAGATCAGTAATACCGTTAATGCCCCCTGTCATACCCTGACTACCCACAATAAGGATGGTCAAAATTGCCGCTACTGCCTGTGTGATAATCGCGAAGTACACACCACCCACTCGACGTTTGAACATAGCTAAAGCAATAACAAATGCAAACAGTCCAGGTACTAAGACGACCGCGAGAAGCGTGAGTCCAAGATTATTGAACGGTTCCCAAAACCAGGGCAGGGCGGTCAGCTGATTCCAGTCCATAAAGTCTGGAATACCAGGGGTGGACTGAATAGCGGTATTTTCTGGGCTTGAGGCTTCAAGTTTCAAGAACATGGCCATACAGTAACCGCCGAGGCCAAAGAATATTCCCTGACCGAGGCTTAGAATACCGCCGTAACCCCAGCATAAAACTAGGCTCATAGCGACAAAGGTGTAACTTAAGTATTTGCCCACTAGATTGAGTCGAAACACATCCATAGACATGGGTAGTACCACTAACAGAATAAGGGCTAAGAAGGCATAGCTACCTATTTCTTTGGGAGTTAGCAGACGTTGTGGTGAAGAATTAGTCATTGTAGTGATGCTCCTATTTGCGAATCTTGAGAACAAAAAGACCCTGCGGACGAAGCATTAATATGCCCACCACTAGACCTAGAGTAAGAACTTTGGCTATAGAACCACTCAGAAAGAATTCGAGAATTGTTTGCGCTTGCGAGATTGTGAAGGCTGATGCGATGGTGCCAAGTAAATTGGCAGCACCACCAAATACAACCACCATAAAGGTATCAACTATATATAGCTGACCGGAGGTTGGACCTGTTGAGCCGATCATTGTGAAAGCGCTACCGGCGACACCGGCAATACCGCAACCTAAGGCAAAGGTCATGCGATCAACCATGGAGGTATTGATACCTACGGCTGAGGCCATTGGACGATTTTGAACCACGGCGCGAACTTTTGCTCCCCACTGAGAGCGTTGCATTAGATAATAAACACCCAATGTAACCACAAGGGTTAGACACATTACGAAAATACCGTTAATTGGAATTTCCACTAGGTCTGTCACTGGGATAGAGCCCATTAACCAATCAGGGAGTGATACACCTTTTTCTCGTGCACCAAATACTGAGCGGTAAATTTGCTGCAAAATAAGGCTTAGGCCCCAAGTTGCTAACAAAGTGTCCAGAGGACGTTTATACAGACGACGAATTAAAGCCCATTCGACAAAGGCACCTAAACTCCCGGCGGCAAAGAAGGCTAATATCATAGCCACAAAAAAGTATATGCCGTAGAGACTGGGTAAGAATGTTTCAAAGAAGATTGAAGTTAGATAAGTGATGTATGCACCAAGGATCATAAACTCACCATGGGCCATATTGATAACGCCCATTTGGCCGAAAATAATAGCTAGACCTAGCGCCATAAGAACAAATACTGAAAACAATATGAGCCCAGCAAAGCCTTGCATGGCAAAGATAGCTGTTAGCTCTGAAGCTGTGTAACCGTCAAACATAGTGAATTCCTTGAGATAAACTGATCAAAAGTAGAACTGGCGCCCGGGGGCGCCAGCTTTAAAAAGGCCTACTGGTAACCAGCTGGGAATGGATCGGGTTCGATCAATTCTTCAGATTCAAATACCACATCAAACTGACCGTCGGTACGTGCTCGAGCGATTCGAGCTTTTGACCATAGGTGATGATTTTCGTGAACTTTTACATAGCCCTCAGGTGCGATAGTTAGCTCGATACCTGGAAGAACTTCTTTCAACTTATCAACATCAAATGATCCTGCTTTTTCAACCGCGTACTTCCAGATCCATGGACCAAGATAGGCTGCTTGGGTTACATCACCAATCACGATGTCGTCGCCCCACATTTCCTTAAACGCTTTTACGAAAGCAGCATTGTTAGGATTGTCTAGGCTTTGGAAGTATTTCATTGAAGCATAAGCACCTACGATGTTTTCACCGCCGATACCTAAGATTTCATCTTCTGTTACAGAGATAGTTAGCATGATTGGCTTTTCTTTCGTCCAATCGATACCGGCAGCATTAACCTGCTTGTAGAAAGCAACGTTAGAACCGCCTACAACAGCAGCAAAGATTACGTCTGGCTTTTTAAGTTTTACTTTGTTGATTACAGAGTTGAACTGAGTGTGACCCAGTGGATAGTACTCTTCGCCTACCACTTTAAGACCTAGCTTATCAATGTGCTTACGCGCAATTTTCATTGAGGTACGTGGCCAGATGTAGTCTGAACCAAGTAGGTAGAAAGTTTTCGCGCCTTTGGTTTTTACAACCCAATCGATACTAGCAAGAATTTGCTGAGTCGCTTCTTGACCGGTGTAAACAACATTAGGAGACTCTTCTAATCCTTCATAGAAGGTAGGATAGAAAAGCATACCGTTGTATTGCTCAAATACAGGCAATACCGCTTTACGACTCGCTGATGTCCAGCAACCCATAACAGCAGCTACCTTATCTCTAAGTAGAAGCTTACGTGATTTTTCAGCAAAGGTTGGCCAGTCACTTGCGCCATCTTCCTGAATGTATTTGATTTGACGACCAAGTACACCGCCAGATTCGTTAATTTGTTTGATAGCTAATTTCTCAGCCTGAGTAGAACCTGTTTCACTAATTGCCATAGTACCGGTAATAGAGTGAAGGATACCTACAGTTACTGTGTCATCAGTAACAGCTAGACCTGTAGTATTAACTTCAGATGTTGGTGGAACCGCTGCCTGAGTCACACCAGCATGGGCGACTAACAAAGCAGTTGCTGTGGCAAATAGTGCATGCCTCCAGCTTGATAGTTTAAAAGTATTTAAGCGTTTCATGGATTAACCTCGTTGGATGGATGTTGGTAGCGATTATTCCCTAGCCGAGCATGCGCAACAATTCGCTGAATGACCCAATGACTACGTCATTTAGCGCATACGTCAAATGACCAATGTTTGCGAAAATGGCCAATCCTTCATCTGGCACACATATTGCTTTGTTCTAACTATGGACTCCTTTCAAAACAACAGTGAACAAGCCCAGACTGCAAACGCTGAAGCCGGTGTTAAGCAAGGGATCTTTGGTGCACGACGCAGATACAATAAGTGGGTTGCAGACGAAACATTAGAAGACTATGCATTAAGGTTTACTGATCTAGATGCCCGAAAATGGAGCGCCAGTAGAGTTGCCATTACAGCTTTGGGTTCTATTTCATTTTTAGCCTTAGAGGCGATTGGTGGATCTCTGACCTTTGCTTACGGCTTTCACAATGCGCTGATAGCGATTTTATTGGTCAGTGCAATTATCTTTTTACTCTCAATACCCATTAGTTATTACAGTAGTCGCTATGGTTTAGATATTGATCTACTGACTCGAGGAGCAGGTTTCGGCTATCTTGGATCAACCATTACCTCATTAATCTACGCCTCATTCACTTTTATTTTTTTGGCGCTCGAAGCCACTATCATGGCGTTGGCCCTAGAGCTCTGTATTGGCCTGCCACTGCAGTGGGGGTATTTAGTCAGCACATTATTAGTTATTCCGATTGTGACCTATGGCATTAAGACTATTAGTCGATTCCAGTTGTGGACACAGCCCCTTTGGGTTGTGCTGCAATTAGTCCCCATCGCGGTTATTTTGATCAGTGATTTTTCTTCGGTTAACGATTGGGTGAGTTACCAGTCTGAGGCAAATCATGCTTCAGCTAATAACTGGCTTATGGTGGGGGCAGCTTCTACATTGCTATTTGCACTGGTTGCACAAATTGGTGAACAAGCTGATTACGCGCGATTTATTCCTGCCAAAGAAAGCCTATCTAAGCGCGCATGGTGGATGGCCACTTTGAGTGCGGGGCCGGGTTGGATTGTGATAGGTGCAATTAAATTACTCCTCGGTTCTTATTTATTTGTGTTAGCGGTAAACCAGGGTATTGCCCCGCATTTGGCGATTGAGCCCACACAAATGTATCTTGTGGCCTTCAATTATGTCAGCCAGACACCCTCAACGGTTCTGGCTCTTACTGCATTATTTGTTATTTTGTCCCAGCTGAAAATTAATGTCACTAATGTGTATGCAGGTTCTATTGCTTGGTCAAATTTCTTTGCGCGATTAACTCATGCGCATCCGGGTCGTGTGGTCTGGGTGGTATTTAACGTCTTAGTGGCCTTTGTCCTGATGCATATCGGTATTTACGAGGCACTAGAAAAAACCCTAGGAATTTTTGGCATCATCGCGATTTCTTGGATTGGCTCAATGGTGGCAGATTTAGTGATTAATAAGCCACTGGGTCTAAGCCCACCGCATATTGAATTTAAACGTGCCCACCTTTATGACATTAATCCTGTTGGCGTAGGCAGTATGCTGATATCCATGGCTATTGGTTGTATTGCCTATGCCGGTTGGTTTGGGGAATCACTGCAGGCCTTTGCATCTTACCTCACCCTGTTAATCACCTTTGTGGCTGTTCCTTTAATTGCTTGGCTAACTCAGGGGCGTTTTTATATTGCCAGACCCGTTTGTATCGATGAGGCGGTTAAAACCCATACCTGCGGTGTCTGTGAAAATAGTTTCGACACCAAGGACATGACCTTTTGCCCCCTGTATCAGGTGCCTATCTGCTCTTTATGTTGCTCTCTGGATACAAGATGTGATGATGCCTGCCGACCCAAAGGACGTTTTGAAAATCAGTTGTTTTCTTGGGTAAAAACCTTTTTTAAAGGCGCTAAGCTACTCCATATTCAGTCGCGGGTATTCAAATTTTCCTTTTTGTTTACCGTCAATATTGGAATATTCGCCACGATTCTTTTTATTGCCTACGCCAAGACACTGTCTATTTACCCCGATCAAATAGAAGTCATTAATAGTTTTACTTGGATTATTTCCCTGATTATTGGCTTGCTGTTAATAGTAGGTACCTGGTCGTTTTTACTGAGTCTAGAGGGCCAGCGTTTAGCTCGAGGAGAGTCTCAACGACAAACCCAGTTGTTAATGAAAGAAATTTCAGCTCATGAACAGACCGATCTAGAGCTGCAGCAGGCTCGCGAAAAAGCGGATGCGGCCAATATAGCCAAAAGTCGATATTTGGAACGGATTAGTCATGAACTAAGAACACCGCTGAATTCGGTGATGGGCTATGCGCAACTCTTAGAGGGCGCAGAGGATATTCCCGAAGCGCGAAGAGATTCAATTAGGGTTATGCGCAGTAGCAGTGAGCACTTAACGGATCTTATTGAGGGTCTGGTTGATATGTCCAAGATTGAAGCGGGGCGGTTAGATTTGCATCGCAACGAAGTGGACATTGTTGGCATGATTGAGCAGTTAGTATTTATGTTTCAAATTCAGGCCAAATCAAAAAACCTAGACTTAAAGTTTACCCATGAGCAACGACTTCCCGACCATGTAATTGCTGATAACAAGCGCCTGCGGCAGGTATTGATTAATCTAATTTCAAATGCCATAAAGTTCACCCAACAGGGTACCGTTACTATTGACCTTAGATACCGAAATCAGGTGGCCTATATTACGGTGAAAGATACAGGTATAGGGCTTAAGGAAGAGGATATAGCCACCATTACCGAGCCCTTTGTGCGAATTGCCAATGCAGAGTATCAAACCAGTGGTAGCGGTTTGGGTCTGGCGATTACTCAGGCACTGATTCACTGTATGGGCGGTGATCTTAATATTGAAAGCCAATATGGCAAAGGCTCGGCTTTTAAGATTTCTCTGATGCTTCCTAGCGTGAGGCAGGTTGAGCATCAGCCAGCGATCACCCAAAAAGTGGTGGGATACCATGGCGATAGGATTACCATGATGGTGGTTGATGATGATATCAATCAGCGACGCCTGTTAATGGATACCCTCAGTCCTCTCGGGTTTAACGTTATTACTGCCGCTGAGGGCGCCTCTTGCTTAACTATGCTCGAGCAGTGCACACCGGCTTTGTTTATTTTAGATATCTCTATGCCGAATATGACCGGTTGGGAATTAGCCGCAGAACTACGCCAGCGCGGCACTAAGGTGCCGATTGTCATGATTTCTGCCGAGGCTGCTGAAGGCTTGGTTCAGGATACAGATGCACCATTACATAATGACTATCTGGTGAAGCCTATTAACATGCCCTCCTTATTACAAACTCTGGCCTACCATTTAAATATTGAACTAAAAACTGCCGATGAGCCCAAAGTTGTTGCTCCTAAAAAAGATGACAAATCAAAAAATGACCCTCTAGTGATTAGTGAGCTGCTCTCATCGATTGAGATAGGTTACCTAGAGGGCTTCAAGCAAACCCTTGCATTGGCAAAGCAGCAAGGCTCTATCAATCTAACCCTTTGCGACCGCTTATATCAATGCCTAGAAACTCTTGATAT
>JABBBH010000058.1:2318-20722 GCA_018607525.1 SAR92 clade bacterium | reverse complement strand
CCGCTTCCATTTCTGGGATTCTGGCGGGATTCCCTCCTCCCATAAAAATCATATCCGGGTTTTCATTAAGCGCAGAACCCAGATCTTCCATCAAATCAACAATGCCAGAGCCGCTTGTTAACTTTTTACCAAAGGCCGATAATTTCATGATTGCCCACTCAATTCTTTTTGATTGTCCATATACCGAAAGGTAAAGTTCACACGAGGACTATTAAGCGCCTTTACCTTGGCTAGCCGATGCTGATAAAAATGTTGGACTCTAGAACCCATAAGTAATAGCGATCCGTGGGGTAAACTTAGGGATAGTATTTCACCGGTGATATTGTGCCGTAATTGGAAAACTCGCTCTGCACCCAAGCTGAGCGAAGAAATAATCGGATCAGGGCCCAATTCTGGCTCATCATCGGCATGCCAATCCACACTGTCACTACCATCCCTGTAATAGTTCACCAATGCACGATTAAAAGGGTGGCAAGTTTCTTTTCCAATAGACTGAGCAAGATCAGCCATCCAATCTGGGAACAACACCGCACCCATGGTAATACCCGAATAGGTATAGGAGGTATTGGTGTGATCGGCAAACCAGTTTTGTAAGCGCGGCACCGGAATCAATTTACCAAACATTCTAATGGAATCATGACGCCATGGGATATTTTCAATAGATTGGGCTAAAAGGCTGTCGGCTTCCTGTTGGGATAGCCACTGAGGCCAAAGTATCAATTCAGAGGGATCATCAGATTCACCCAAGGGCACCGGAATTACCTGACGATCAAATAAGCTCATATCACGCCAGCCTTAATGAGTGTGACCGTAAATACGGGGCTCAACTTCTAGCTCAACCGCAAACTTTTCAGCCACCTGAGTCTTAATGTTTTCAGCTAGTAAAAGAATATCCTCACCATTACCCTCAAAATTCACCAAAACCAAAGCCTGTTTATGATGAACGCCCACTTTGCCATGTCGGGAGCCTTTAAATCCACAGTGTTCAATTAACCAGGCGGCGGCTAATTTTGTAAAATCACCCTTCTGGGGAAACATAGGTATTTCAGGGTATGTCGCCATCAGCTGGTCTGCTTGCTGTTTACTGACAATAGGGTTTTTAAAGAAACTCCCCACATTGGGAATCTCTTTTGGGTCGGGCAATTTACTACGTCGAAGCTGACATACAGTATCAAAAACAATTTTTGGTGTTGGCTCGACGCCTTGAAGCAAATCGGCCAGTGCAGGATAGCTAACATGGGTTACTGACTGGGTGCTCAGGCGCAAATTAACCCCAGTAATAACATATTTATCTAGAGCAGACTGCTTGAAAACACTGGTTCTATAACCAAAGTCGCAGTCTTCGTCTGTTAAGACCTCAGGTTGACCTGTTTCGACATTTACCACATCAACAGATTGTAAGAAATGGCTTAGCTCTACCCCATAGGCACCAATATTTTGTATAGGGGCAGCACCCATATTCCCTGGAATAAGCGCCAAATTTTCAAGGCCATGCCAGCCATTATTGAGGCACAGAGTGACAAAGTCATGCCAGTTCTCACCGGCTGCCACAGAAATATCAACAGTATTATCCAGCATCGTTGAAGTGCTGACGCCCTTCAGATTGATATGTAACACTAAGCCACTAACATCAGCAGCAAGCACTAGATTACTGCCACCGCTGATAGTTGTAATTTTAAGATTTTGCTGCATGGCATAGACTAGTGCCTGTTGCAGCTGACTGACTGAATCAATTGAGCAAAAAAACTCAGCTTTGGCAGGTATTGCAAGGCTGTTAAAGTCCTTAAGATCAAAGGATTTATGAATTTGCTCAATAATCGCCAGCGAATCTGTCATAGACGACCCTTGATGAGCCTGATTAATTCGACTGAAGCATCCTGAATTAGATCAAGTACCAGAGTAAAACCCTCTCCCTCGCCGTAATAAGGATCTGGGACTTCAGAATAGTTGCTGTAGTCTGGATTCTGGCAGAGACTTAAAAACAGGCCTAATTCACCAGAGTAACCACTAGGACACATAGCCTTTAAATCGGCTAGATTTTGCTTATCCATAGCAAAAATATAATCAAATTGATTAAAGTCGTCCTCGGTAACAAGTCGCGCTCGAAGATCACCCATATCAAAGCCACGATCCAGTGCGTAATGCTGAGATCTTGGGTCTGGTGCACGACCAATATGCCAGTCGCCGGTACCACTGGAATCAACATACACTTTATCGCTTAAGCCCTCTTCATCGACCATCGATTGAAAAACCGCATGGGCTGTTGGTGAGCGACAGATATTGCCTAAGCAAACAAATAAAACTGAAATTTTTGACATATTTAAATCTAATAAAGTAAATTAAACTAGCTATATAAGTGATTGTTTATAATGTATTTATTACATTATTTAAATCGTCCTCAGTGTCCACCCCACCCGGAACTGGCGCACAGGCATCTGCCACATGAATAGCAATGCCATTAGCCAAAAATCGCAATTGCTCCAGCGACTCAAGGCGCTCTAAAGGGGCAATATCCCAGTCGACGAATTGATTAATAGAGGACACCTTATAGGCATAAATACCTATATGTCTGCGGGCATCCTTAGGCAGTGAATTAGTAGAACCCAATGACTTGTCACGGGGGAATGGAATCGGCGCCCGACTAAAATAAAGCGCATTACCCATCGCATCAGCGACCAGTTTCACAGTATTCGGGTTTACAAAATCAACCACCGAGCTCAATGGCTCACATAAGGTAGCTACACCGGCAGTTGATGACTGGGCGAGATTAGTAGCCACCTGATCAATAACCTCAGGTGGTATCAACGGCTCATCACCCTGCACATTGACCACAATTTGCTCATTAGCCAAGCCTAAGGTTTGAGCTACTTCTTGCAATCGGTCAGTACCAGAGATATGGTCGTCTCGAGTCATACAGACCTCAGCGCCAAATGCTGTGGCAACTTTCTCTATGCGCTTATCGTCAGTGGCAATAACTACGCGAGAAGCGCTACTTTTACAGGCCTGCTGCCATACATGCTGAATCATGGGGATACCCTTGATATCGCGCAATGGCTTGCCAGGAAGACGAGAGGAAGCGAAGCGTGCGGGTATTACAACAATAAACTGCATAGTGATTCCTGTTAATGATTAACCTAGATTGACAGCATCTAATATATTATCAACTAAACCTGTTGATAGTTCAGCTTCAACCTCAAGCACCCATACATTATCTAAACTTACAGTATCAAATTTTACGGCATCTTTAGCCGTAATAATGACCGGCAAATCATCATCAAATTTTAAATCAGATGTGGTCATCGTAAAATGATCGTCAAAACCTAACAAAATAGGACTCATACCCAGAGAAGCAAGGGTATCAGCGAACCGTTGAGGATTACCTATTGCGGCAAGTGCATGCACTGATTTTGAAAACGGCCAGGCATCCACCGCCAAAACCTTACCCGTGGATAATTGCCGAAAACGCGCTGGCTTTAGGCTATAAGTGGCATCTGACGCTATTCCTTTGAGACCTACCTCACCGTTGATAACCACCAGATCCACTGATTTAAGGCGAGAAGCAGGCTCTCTCAAGGGGCCGGCCGGCAAACAAAGACCATTACCTAGACCTCGAGATCCATCCACAACCGCTATTTCTAGATCACGATGTAAATGGTAATGCTGAAGTCCGTCATCACAGAGAACAATATCACAGGCAGATTGACTCAATGCGAACTCAACACCCCGCTTCCGCACCGGATCAACGACTACAACGGCATCAGACAAGGGAAGGCTCTGTCGAATCAGTAAGGGCTCATCACCGCAAATTGCAGCACTTGAATCAGCAATAACCTGAAGAGGATAAGCTGAAGCATGCCCGCCATAACCACGACTAACCACAGCGACTTTAAGGCCACGATTAATTAACTCAAGACATAACTTAATCAATAAGGGAGTTTTTCCACTGCCGCCAACGGCAATATTCCCTATAACCACTACGGGCGCTGAAAATGGCTTCCCCTGATGAAAACGACATAGAAAAAAGCGGCGAATAACCACTAGTAATTGAAAAATTAAAGACAAAGGATAAAGCAGTAGCACCCAAGAAAACCTAGAATACCAAGCTTTTACCATTCGCTTTTCAATGCTCGCCATGTAATCCCCCGCTAAGCCGACGGCTCTTCGGTACTCTCAAATGCCTGATTATAAAGCTGTGCATAACGCCCAGCCTGTGACAGCAAGTCCTTATGTGAACCCTGCTCAATAATACGCCCCGATTCCATGACTAAAATTCGGTCAGCCTTCTCAATGGTACTCAAGCGGTGAGCAATCACAAAGGTGGTTCGATTTTTAATAAGACCCTCTAGAGCCGCCTGAATAAAACGCTCAGAATCTGTATCTAAGGCAGATGTGGCCTCATCTAGAATCAGGATAGGCGCATCCTTAAGAATAGCTCTAGCAATGGCTATACGCTGTCTCTGGCCGCCAGACAGCATAACGCCATCATCACCTATTAGCGTATTGTATCCATCGGGTAGATTTTTAATGAATTCGTCAGCATTGGCCATTTTAGCCGCAGCCATTACCTGCTCAGAAGAACAATCTTTTAAATCACCATAGGAAATATTACTGTAAACACTGCCATTGAACAGGGTCACCCGCTGACTAACAATCGCGATTTGCTGACGCAGACTAGATAAGGAATACGCATTGATATTCGACCCATCAAGTAAAATAGACCCCTGATCAAGGTTATAAAATCTAGGAATCAAATTTACTAACGACGACTTACCACTTCCAGAGGAGCCTACAAGGGCAATGGTTTCCCCGGGCTTCACTTCAAAGTTGATATCCTCAAGTACTGAATTATCTGGATTATAAGAGAAATTGATATCGCGAAACTCAAATCCGCCCTTAACAGAATCTAGCTCAATAGTGCCCGTATCAATTTCTGAATCGGCATCTAAAACCTCAAATATAGACTGTGACGCAGCAATGCCACGTTGAATAGCACTATTCACCTCTGTCAGCTGACGAATAGGCTTCACCAGCATCCCTGAAGCCACCAAAAAGGTTATAAAACTTCCTGTTGTCATAGAAGCCAAAATAGCTGGACTCAGCATAACCGCGGTAATAGCGGCAAAAGCCAGTGAAACAATGATCATAACCAGTGGGTTACTAACACCCTCGGTAAATGCCATTTTCATATTTTGTTTGCGATTGTTATGACTTGCCTCACTCATTCTTGCAAGTTCAGTGTCAGTACCGCCAAACATCCTGACTTCTTGGTGGCCATTAACCACCTCCTGAGTCACATGAGTCACGTCACCCATAGCCGATTGAATACGTTTACTTATCAGACGAAAACGCTTACTAACAATAGAAACCAAAAAAGCGATCAACGGCATAACAGCAATAAAGAACAGAGTCAGCTTCCAGTTCACGTAAAACAAATAACCCAACAAACCTAACACCAGACTACCCTGCTGCAGCATGGTCTTAATGGCACGCGTGCCGGCCTCAGTGACTTGCTGCACATTAAATGTGACCACAGACACAAGATGCCCAGACATAGAACGGTTAAAAAAGTCAGAGGGTAAATGCAAGTATTTTGACAATATATCGATACGCAAGGCATGTACTAAGAAATTAGACACATAGGCTAGCCCATAGCTGCCTATCAAATAGCCCAAGCCGCGCACCAGACTGATAATAATGAGAAATACTGGAATGACGATGGCGCCACGCTCGAGATTAGATCCACTAATAAACAGATTAGCTATAGAGGCGGTAATACCCGCTGAAGGTAAGCCCGAATCCGCCTGACCTTCAGAGGTCATTGCGCCAACCGTATCTGTGATGTAACCCAACAAATCCACAAAGGCTATTTCAGCGGCCGAATGCATAAATAAACCCAGTACACTCACCAAAAAAGCAAGCCAGTAACGCCCTACATACCGGAGTAATCGCAAATAAGTTTGGAAACCTGAAGTACCCATATCTTGTATTTTTTCTCGCTATTTAAAGGCCTAACAAACGTAATTGCCTGTCCACACTGAATAGTTTTTAATTTATTTATAGCCCATTATTAAAAGACCAATCAAACCAAAAAAAACCAACAAATTGCTCATTCCAGAACTTTAACACAAACTATTCGGTTGCCCTATCTCATAGCCTAAAAAATAAGCCCAAAAGCCTATTCTTCTAGTAAAGTAGCAGATTAGCGCCACCAAAAACGCGCCTTACTCTCCTTTGCCGTTAACACCTTTAAATCACCGCTATTATTCCATTCGAAAGTCACAGCGCCATTATCTGCAGTTGCCCACTGTTTTGAGCCAAAAAGTTCATAGCGCTTAATTACATCAGCATGGGGATGACCAAAATGATGCTGATACCCTGCTGAGAAAACCACATGAGTCGGCATTAGCTGTTTTATAAAATCACGACCTGAAGAGGTTTTACTGCCATGATGAGGGGCAACCAATAAATCAACCGATGGTAATTCATAGTTTTCTAGCAACAATTTCTCTGAATGCTTCTCGATATCACCCGGCAAAAGGATACTGATATCTCGCCAGCGTATTAATAAAACACAGGAATTATTATTACTATCTTCCATTTCAGCTCCACGGCCCTCCAATTTTGGCAATAAAATATCAAAATAAATCCATTCACTTTCAGAGGATGAATTCTTAAACTCCCAGTGCCAGCGCTTAGACGCATAACAATAACTCTTTTCACCAACAAATGAGTTTCCCTGCAAGGCATGAGAAAAAATACCCGGGGGCAAAACAGCTTGCTTGACGGGCAGACTGTCACTCAGCCCCTTAAAGCCCCCAAAATGATCCATATCCCCATGACTAACCACAACCCTATCTACCTGCTTAAAACCCCGACTTACAATAAACGGCGCAACTACAACTGATCCCATATCAAAACTTTCACCATAGGAAGCGCCTACGTCATAAACCATGAGTTTAGATTGGGATTCAACAACCACCGAAAGGCCCTGCCCCACGTCTAGTACAGTAATACGCAAGGGCAACCTTGGCTTGTGAGCTATTAAATGAAGTATAAAGGGTAAAATTAAAATCCAACGTGAAAGAAGCCCCCTAGGCAAAAGAACGGTAAAAGCCGACAGGACTAGGCAGGTGAAAAACAAAGTTGATGTAGGCAATGAGAAATAATAAAAGCCCCAATCTGCAGGTAAACAATCAAATAACAACCACAAACCATCAATGGAAAACCCCGCCCATTGCCACAATAGTTGCGCGGCAGATACGGAGAAAAAAAACAGCACAGCTGCCATTAGGCATAATGGAACAGTAATAAATGACACATAAGGCACGGCGACAAGATTAACCACTAAGCCTAACCAAGAGATTTTGCCCACAAACAATAAAAGCGGTGCCGTCATACCCACAAAAAGAATCCACTGAGATAAAAACAACCCAGATCTATTTTGCTTAACAGTAATGCGAGGCACAAAATAAAACAAAAGAATACTAACTGCCGAAAAGGACAACCAAAAACTTCCGCCAATAACAGCTAATGGCTGCGCTACAGCGATCAAGAACAGAGCCCAGATAAAGGCAACATAAGGAGAAACCCGAAGATAAAACATCTTACACAACATAACGAAAACAACCACAACCATGGCGCGCTGTGTAGGAAGAGAAAAGCCCGCTAGCAAACTGTAAAAAAAAGCAGACAATAGCCCACATAGCGGCGGGAAAAAACGAGAAAAAATAGCTTTATTTCGAAAATCAAAGGTCATTATCATCAGAATTCGGTTGATTGATATACCTAATAAAACTCCCAAACCAGCCACTAGCCCAATATGCAAGCCAGAAATAACTAACAGATGCACTATTCCAAGCCGAGATAAATCACCCCACCACTTACCCAATCCCGACTTATCACCAATGGTTAAGGCACTAATAATCGCCTTATTGCGATCAGATAAAACAGTAGTAAAAATAAATAACTTAATATCCTCACGCAAACGACTTAAATTACTGCTTAAGAAACAAAGCCAGTTACAATTATCCAATAAGACTAGATGATTAAAATCAGAGGTTAAGACATAGCCCGTGGCAGAAAATTGTTTTTCAACGAGCCATGCTTGATAGTCAAAACCACTTAAATTAGTCAAGCCACGAGGCTGTTTCAGCCGAACCAACAGTTGCCAATGATCGCCAGCATGGAGACTGGGCAATGATCCAACCTTTGCGTACCAACTCAATCGCAAATGATCTAGCGAATAAGAATTAGGAATAACAACATTTGTATGAGGCTGAGCTTCAAAAGACTCCACATCAAAGTCAAAACTAAGACGATTAGCCTGCCTATTAACTGTACCCCGCACAAAACCCTTAATAACATAATCATGTTTATTCAATGATTCTGGAAGCTGATGCTCTAAAACCCTCTCAGCCCTGAGGTGCCCCCAGCCAATTCCAACTGATAACAATGCAAAAAGAGTTAGAAGAGGTTTAAGCTGATAGTGAGACCGAAAAGAAAAAAAAGTACCAATAGCCAAAACAAAAACAATCACCCAAGTGTCAATTGTAAAAAGGCTCGGCAAAAAGCTAACAATATAGATACCGATAGCCAAAAAAATTAAATAAAACATAGTTTCTCAAAAAAAATATCACCATCAAAGCATAGAAAAAATTACACAGTATTTCTGCAATATCAGCAACAGCGTGACAGGCACCTATGATAGTAAAAAACTATCATGTCAATAGGATTATTTAATTATACGGATGTGTATATATTGTTTATGTTTATTAAATAGTAATACTTATCAATATTATTTGCATGCAAAGTATTTATAAAAAGGGTGAAGAAAATGGGGCTAATAAAATCTAATAAATCTTGGGTATCTTTTTGTAGATGCCTCTTTAGATGCAGTCATTTTATTAACAAAGAATCACTGACCATATTCAGTTTTTACTCCCCAAGTGCACAACCTACAACTCCTCACCTAATTCGTTATATAACTCTAAAAACCAAAGCTTTAAAAACGCTATTTGATAAATGGAATTTTAACAAATTGGCAGATATCGCCTGTAAGGTTTTTAGTATTGAATTGAAATTGGCATAGCAGCAGACCGCAGGAAGCGGAGAGATAGTCCTTTAATTCAAGGTCTATTTTTAAAATGGAAATTTACTGTGCTATGTCACTTTCATCCTGTTTTATGCATACATTATGCAGATTTATTTATATTTGAATAAATAATTCAAATTACTGGAACATCCTCTGCTATATTTAGTATAAGAACAAATATTTATACTCAAGCTTTTAGTTCTTATAGATTGAACTTTATTTTCTTTAAAAATAGATAACCAACATGGATGTTAGGTTTTTATGCAATTACAGATACAACTAAGTTTTTTATCATCCCGCAATCATTATGCCCAATGGTTTCTTCAAAATTTATCGGGGCTTATGCGCAGCCTCACAGTAAAAATAACCACAATTAGCTTATTATCCCTAATAGCTTTTTCCTCTGATGCCAATTGGACCGATTTTAGCCACCCTAATCAATCAGCAATAAACTATTTTATTGAATTTCAACCGGGTATTTATAATCAGCCAAAGGATACTAATATTGAAAAGCTTCTCAGTGAGATAAAGCACCTATCAACACACGAAATTAACATAGTGGGCATTTCACAATCAGCTTCATCACTTGCCACATATGATCTAGCACTGCTTCGTGCTAAAACCATCAAAAAACAATTAGTTCGTCAGGGTATTGCCGCAGATCGAATTATTGTCAGTGGCGAAGACGAAAACTTTGTAATGCCTGATGAAATTCTTCATGGGGTTTTTGTAACCAGCTCTGAAAACAAGTCAAACACCGAGGCGATATTAAAAACAAAACCTGCAGAACAAAATAAAGCTGCATTTATCGAATTTCCTTCGGGTGTTTACGATAACCCCATGCCCAACCAATTGAATAGAACAATTCAGTCACTATTATCTCTACCACAGGATCAAACCCTACGGCTTGTTGGAATATCTCAGTCTAAAACCAATTTGGCAACTCAACGACTTGCCCTACAAAGAGCGCAGAACGTTGCAGACCAGTTAATCGCTGCTGGCTTTAGAGCCACAAGAATCAAGCTAGACAGCAAAGTCACTAACAATGTCCAAGATATGTATTTAACTCATGGAGTGCATATCTTTGTAAACAGCAATAACAGCAAAGATACCCAGCATGAGCCCTTAGATACAGAATTAGAGCGATTAAACAGCTCTAATAAAAACACTAACACATCAAACCAAAGTAAAAAAATTCACAAACAAAGCCCACAACAGGATAAACATGACCCCCTTCCCGATGCTAATCAATCCTGTACTCAGCTCAACATCCAAACAGGCAGCCTAAAGAAAAATATTCAGCGAGAAATAGCAGATTGCGGCTATCTAATAGGCGAATGGAGTTTTGGTACAGAAGAAGAATATATAGATTGGATTATCCCTGTCGCCTACAAGGTCAATGTTGAGGAAGGTATCTTTGGCATTCTCAACAGCTTAGAAAAAAATTATCAAATACGTGCCCATGTGCATCAGTTAGACAGGTCGATTGACTTTCTCCCTAGCATTCAATACGAAAAAGGCCAATAATCATGCTCAAAACCAATGATCTCTTGCATAAATTAGCCTTTAGCCTTTTTATATTTCTTATGCTCGGCTGTAACAGTATTAAGCAAAATCAAAAAACCGAGACACTAAAGCCCGAACAGGCTATTAATGATGCCAGAGCCCTAACCAGAAAACAGGGTACCTCAGTATCAGAGACCTCACAGAAGCCAAAACTTGTAAAAGTATCCAAGGCTGCCCCCTGGCTTAATCACCCGCTAGAGGCAAGCTATGCAGGTAATATTGACGCCAAAACCGTCCTATTATCCATACTGAGTAAACAACCGGTTAAATTTGAAATCGAAGGCAATGGCCCACCAGTAAAAGCCGACCCAAAAGCCAAAACATTTAAACAGCACCTAGATACCATCTGTGAACAGGCCAACTGGGCCTACAGAATATCCGATGGCGTTGTAACCTTTTCCGACTGGCAAGTTATCAACTACCCTATTCATTTTATTTTGGGACAAAAGAATATAAACCTAACACCAGCCAGAATGGTGGGTAATAACAGTGATGGCTCTTCTTCACAAACCAGCTCTCAAACCAATAGTCTATCCATTAGCAAAAATAGTTTAAGTGAGCTTAAAGAGATTATGGGAAAGCTTATAGTTAAATCAAAAGCTGACAAATCTTTAAGCAAAAATCCCTCTTATTCAATAATAAAATCAACTAATTCCATATTAGTTTCAGCGCCACCCAATATCCAGAAACAGATTAAAAACGCTCTAACGACCATTAATGCCATAGCCGGTCGCACTATACATTTGGAATTCGATATTTACTCTGTGGAACTATTTGAAACCTATGAAAAAGCGCTGGATATTAATGTACTCAAAAATACAGGGGTCCAAATATCTTCTATTGTTAAACCTGATCTACTAAGTGATGGAGAAAAACCCTATATGTTTTCCTTGATCTCGGAAAAAAGCAAATATAACAGCGTAGTGATGCTCAAAGCGCTTTCCGAGAGCGGTAAGGCAAGTTTAGTTAACAAAGGCACTTTACACCTTAAAAACAACCAAGCGGGTGACATCAGCGCCACAAGCCTTATTAGTATGGTAGAAATATCCCCCACTGAAGACTTTCAATCCACACATCCAGAATTTAGAGAATCCACTATTCGGGTGTTGCCATCCATTATTGGCGAAAAAATTAATTTACATATGATAATTTCAAACAGTGATAACAAACCTTTTTTAAAATCTCTAAAGCGCGAAAGAGTGACACAATCAAACTCAAATCTAACTGAATACCAAATTCAAGCAGAAGTCGACATAATCAAGCTCGGCGAGCAATTCGTGATCCCAACCAAAGTTCAAAATGGCGAAACAATTATTATTGGGGGCTTAACCAGAAAAGTTATCACCGATAATCGGCAAAAAAACCAAATGTTACCTTTCTTTGGTGATGGCAAAAATAAACGACAACGGCGCAGTGAAACTATCGTTGTACTCACTGCTTACCTATCTGATTAGGGTTTATAACGACTATGAACCAAGAGCCTGATCAAACCAAAGAGCAAAATGCTTACGAGGATCAATTTGCTTCAAGCGACTCTAATGAGGGTGCTGTAACACTGCCAACCAGTATCAATGACAATGAATTTCAACTGATCTATCAAGCCAAAGAAGAATCGATGGGTGGCACTAAACTGCGTATGGCCAAGAATATCGTTGATTTCGCCAAATCATACCGCTGTAGCCACCTGCTATTAATTGATGGCAGTTGCTGGGTATCCCCTGATAAAGGCGTCTCAGTTTTAGCGCAAATAGAAGGCAATGAAAAGCTCGATAATTATGACTATGTAACAGTTCCCCTCGATTATGCCGTGTATATCGCCAAAATCAACGACGGCATTGTGGTAGAAGAAAAGGTTCGCCCCATAGATCAAGCCATCAGTTATTTACAAAATCATAAGCATGCAGAAATTGCCATACTAGCCGGGGGGCATGCCTACGAGCAGCTGGCTAGTCATCAATTTATTGTTAACTGTGATTTAACAATTTTTACCTGGGAATCAGAGGCCGCAAACTATCGCTTTAAAGCCATTAATCTCGTACTAATAAATAACCTTTTATTTCATAAAAGGTTATTTACACCAGCACTTATCGTTATTACTCCACTAATAATCATAGCCTTCCTGTTTAGCCCTCTGTACGACGTGAAGCTTGATAAAGCGCAAAGGAATACCAGAAGTATGTTTGATTTGGATATAACCCCCAAATCAAAACTCATTGTTAAAACAGCGCCCAAAATTCCTCAGACCATTCTCGAAAATAGTGCATCACAATTATTGGCTGAAATAACACCCTGGGTCACTGGCAAAACCATTAATCTCCTCAGAATCTGTCGCCTAAAAACCGTTGAAATTAGCAAGCGAAGCTTAAGTTTTGAGGGCGAGCGCATGAGTAATATCAAAAAAAACCTGCTGGGCTGTGGCAACGCCAGATTAGACAATATTGTACAGGCTAATGCCCTTAGAATTATTCGTGAAAAAGATAGCTGGTCATTTGTTTTAGCTATGCAGCCCAATATTGCTCAAACCACTGACAGAAAAGACTACTCACAGACCTTAAAAAGACTTGAATTAATAAGCCAACATATTGGCTGGCGATTAAATATCCTCTCAACCATCAATAATGGCGAAAAACAGCGACTCAAGGTATTACTTCAGGGCAAAAATCTTAATAGCCAAGTCTTAAATGTTATCTCGGGAGGTCTTATTGATTATGCCACCGAATTTGTCAAAGGCACTATCCAATTTAACCCCAATAATTTTGACCTTTTAGATGCACAAATTGAAATAGATATTCACACCCAATCGAGTGCTACATTATGAATAATCCAAATATTCTAAATCCAATAAAACTATTAGCAATTATTGTGATTTTTTTCAGCTCTCAAGTCCTTGTAGCTGAACCCAATGGCTTAAAGCTAACCCTGAGTGAAAAGGAACAGAGCTTACTAGATTCCTTTGAGCAAAAAAATCACGCTGATTCATTAATTAAACTATTAGAAACCCTAGAAAAACTCAGCGACTACCCTACTGAGGCTATCGATGAACTGACCGGTAAAAACCCCAATCATCAGGTTATTAATCGCGTGGTTAAACGCCTAAAACAGGCAAAAGACAAATCAACTAACAGACTAGAACCGCTAAACTTTGATAGCCAAAAAAACAGCTTAACCGATGCTGGCAAAGCTAAACAAAGCCAACTTATTCCGGTGTTAGCAACCGCGTCCAGTGACAATGGTATTTCAGCGGGCAAGGTCATCTTTAAAAATACTGAAGGTGTTTCTATTTCAGCCTACGAAAAGCAACCCTTCGTCTATAACGGTAACAACTACGAATTACTCAGTGTCACGCCCATCCCAGACAGCGAAGGCCAATTTAGCATTATGCTGAAAACACCCACCACCACCCAACAGTATATCTGGCCTAGGTAAACAGCATGGATGAAGAAGCAGAGATCATAACCGACGTTACCGAAATTTTAGGGGTTAAGCTCTCAAAAAATATCGCCTTGACTACCTACATCAAAAACCACCGCGACTTGCACGCACTGGTAACAGAGGCAGGTGATATCTATTTTGTAAAAGACATTAAACGGCCGCGCATGCTCAACCAGCTAGTGCGCATGGTGATTAAATCAACTGGCTGGTCACCAAAGGTTAGACGGATTACCGAGACAGTATATCAATCCTTTAAAGGCTCGATTACCGCCAAAACCGCCGATGAAACCTGGTCACCTGTTACGCCTAATATGGGTGTTGAAGAGCTCATAGTCAGGGCAATTACCCAAGGCGTCTCGGATATTCACCTGCATGTTTGGCAAGAAAGCTTTATCGAGGGCGGCAGCCTAACCCATGATTCACAGAAAAACGCCTCCTCCTCATGGATTAGGTTTCGCAAGCATCAAATACTGATCTCAGCCGCAAGAATTAGCTACGAAGGGGCTTATAATATCTATCGTGCCGCCTTTACCGGCGAACTCTATGGCAGCACCAATATAGATGATCGCAAAGGCAACGATGCCTCTTTTCAATATCATCACAAAGGCCAAAGCTATCTGGTTAGACTGGCCTCACTGCCCGAGGCTCGTGGTACCTCAATGACCTTTCGAATCCGTAACGCCCATGACCGAATCGAACTAAGCGACTGCGGCTATTCCGACAAACAGCTCAAGATTATCAGCCGTTTCACCACAAAGACCTCGGGTTTACTAGTGATTGGCGGCCCCACAAACTCCGGTAAATCCACCACCCTTACCGCCCTTCTAGCCGATATGTCCGATCGCGCTATTTTGTCCTACGAAGACCCCGTAGAAGTTCTTCTGCCCAATGTGACCCATATCCAGATGCGTCGTGATGGCCCTGACGCCGAACAGGGCATACGCGAATTAATGATACAAACCATGCGTATGGACCCCGATGTGATTAATTCTGGCGAGCTTCGCGACGAACTAATGATGTCCTTCACCAAAGAAAAGGCCACCGAAGGTAAGCTAACCACCGGCACCATTCACTGTGGCAGAGTAATAATGTGCCTTAATCGGTTACTTCAGCTGGGTATGACCGTTGAAGAAATGGGTGCCCCAGATACATTACTCGGTATTGTCGCGCAAAAATTAATCCCCGTAACCTGTCAACACTGTGCTCTTAGCCAACACCCGCAACCCGAAACCCATAAGCACTACATTACCCATATTGGTGGAGAGATAAAATATCGCAATATGCGCGGCTGTAAGCACTGTGATAACACCGGCGTTTCAGGGCAAATGGTGGTATCCGAAGTACTAGCCATTAACCAGGCCATCAGAAATCTGATTATGCAAAAAGACTGGGGCGGTATTGTCGATTATTACTGGGAAAACGATATAGACACATTGCATATAGATGCCTATAAAAAAGTCATTAAAGGCATTTTAGATCCGCAAATTGTTGAACGTGGCATTGATCGCTTTGAAAGCGAAAACCTTCGCCACTACTGGCGTACAGATTTAAAACCACAAGCCCAAAAACATTCAGCATGGTGTAGATAGATGATAAAAACACTCAAAAAAACATTGCTAAATATCTACCGAAAACTCTATCGCAAGGTGATGTTTGACGAGTATGATCGCAAAGAATTTCTAGAAATACTACTCATACAAATGGAGATGAATCTGCCATTGGTGCAAATACTGCAAAATATAGGGCGCACCGGCAGCACTCCACAAATAAAAGGCCTCGCCAAGCAATCATTGCATGACCTAACCACCTATAATGACTGCACTAAGGGCTGGGAAAAATATTACCCGCTCAGTGATACCCTAGTATTACGCAATGCCTTTAAAACCGACAATATACAGTCGGGCATTAACCTTGTGATGCATGGCAAACAGGAATCAGTCACCTTTTTTAATGCCGTTATTAAAAGCAATAACCAATACTTTATCTTTGTAATTGGCATGTTAGCTATGCTCTATATTCTGCATCTGGAACGCGCCACCCTAGAATCATTTAATAGCGATATGCTGCTATTTCGTTACTTTGAATGGTTTGCCAAATGGACAGGACCTCTAATATTTTTCTTTATACTTATATTAATAGTCTATTATTTTAATAGAGGTCTACTGAGCGGCACGCCTAGAAAATTTGCCTATAAACTTGGTTTTTATTTAGCCTACGACCGCCTAGTAGCTTACCAGTTTTGTGTAATTGCACGAGATGGCCTAAAAAACGGTATGAATATGGCAGATATAATACTTTTATGCGAAGGGGTATTTACCGAAAGGCGACAGGCCTACGGACTCTTTTTAGTGCGCCAACGGCTTACCGATGGCTTTGCCGTAGCTGTAGCCCTAAAAGATGCCCTATTTGAGCCCATGTTTAGTGACTACCTATTATCCCTAGCCCCCAGTGAGGGCCGAGTGCAGCTAACCGAAGCCTTTGATCGGGTCGCCAAAATACTTAGTACCCGCGTTGAAAGCCAATTTAGACAGATTGGCTACTATCTGATGTCAGTATTACTGTTAATCGCAGGTGCCATATTTTATCCCATTCTAGAACTTATGACCGGCTCAGCACTGTCGGCTTCATAGTTGTGAATATATGAAAATTATTAACTTACAGGAGCAACAACAATGAAAACTCACACTCAGCAACAAACAAATTTTAAAAAAGAAACAACAGCAACAGAACCAAAACTTAGCAGTCGAAAACGCTCAGAATATAAACCCAGAAAATGGCGCGGCAATACCTTAGTACCGGTAATTATTGCCCTGGCTATATCAGCAATTGCCACCATAACCTTTTTAAATCAGGGGGCAGGTTTACAGGCAAGCAATAAAAGCATTTTGGCACAAAACGAAATTGCTACAATGATGAATTCATGGAGTATATTACGCGCAAACTATGCTAAAGCTGACATTAAGGCCCCCAATGATGAACTAACAAATACCCAAGTTAAAATTCCTAGTTCAATGTTAAAGACGAATGTATATGGGGTTGCATCCGTATATACCGCAGACGGTAATACTCTTGCTTATACGACAGAAAGTGAGGATAGCTGTAAACGTATAAAGATTTCAGTTGATAACATGCTTGGAGTAACCAGTTCAGCTTGCGCCGCCGCTGTGCTAACCATAACCTTAAACTAAATCCCTAGATTTGTAGTGCCCAATAAAAGGAGTATTTTAAAATCCACCAAGCAACAACCTTCGGGTTAGCGCTTGGTGGAAGGTGTTGGTCACTGGTTAAATACAAGCGCAGTAAACCGTCATTGCCTAGCGATAGCGGAATAGTTAGCCCCATAGACAGCTAGGTATTTATTGGGTGCCAGTTGATTCACTTAAATAGGCTTAGTGGCAGTATGGCTTTGCCTGCCCTATAACTCAGCGGATTAGTAATCTCTGCGCTTTATTATGGGTCTATAATTTTATTTGAGACGCCTTTTATACAGGGCAAAATATTAAGCCCAGTAAAAGCATTAGTTAAGGTAAATAGATAAGTAAGGAGCGCCATATAATCATACTTTTATATGGCAAAGGAGCTATACAACCTATGAGACAAATGACTAGCAAAAGGATAGACAGTCATAGATTATGCTCTTTTCGTCGTCAAAAAGGCGTAAGCCTAATTCCGGCGTTAATCACGATTTTTATTTTTACGCTTCTAATCACGCAGGTAGTTATTCCCAATCAGAATCGTAATATACGGGAAACCAATATCAATGCAGTCGCTAGTAGTGTAGAGCAACTAATTCAGGCAAGTTATGCCTTTAGAGCAGCAAGTGCAACACCCTCTTGGCCCACCAGTATTGGTGATGACACAACAGCTGGCGATCTTGTTCCCAATTTTCTCCCAGTATTTAATAACTTCACACCATGGGGAGGTACCTGGGCTATAAGTAATTCAGGAGGTTTTCACTTCAAAACAGATACCAACAACCAAAATATTGCTCGAGCACTTGTTCAAAAAATTGGCAGTTATGCCCGAATAGGGCCTGCTAATAATGAAGAAGTTGAAATATTTCCCGGAATAATTGCGCCCCCCACTATTGATAGTTTAAACATAACTCAAGATATTACGGTTGGAAGGAATATTAGTACTCAAAATATTACGGTTGACAGGAATATTATTACTCAAGATATTAGGGTTGACAGGAATATTAGTACTCAAGATATTACGGTTGGAAGGAATATTAGTACTCAAGATATTACGGTTGAAAGCAATATTATTACTCAAGATATTAGGGTTGACAGGAATATTAGTACTCAAGATATTA
>JABBBH010000058.1:0-2218 GCA_018607525.1 SAR92 clade bacterium | reverse complement strand
AATATTATTACTCAAGATATTAGGGTTGACAGGAATATTAGTACTCAAGATATTACGGTTGGAAGGAATATTATTTTAACCGGAAAAATTATGGCATCTGATGGCACAACAATATTATTAGATGGTAATAGCCTTCCCATTTCACCCTCATTCTCACCCTTCGCTAGCACTGACAAAACCCATTACCATTCATCAAAACGTTTTAAACAAAATATTCACCCATTAGAAACAATGATCGAAAACATCTATCAGCTTAAACCAGTCTCATATGACTACAAAGAAGCCTTTAAACAGTACAAAACCCCAAATGCTGCCAATAGTGAAATAGGCCTTATTGCCGAGCAGGTTTTGCCCCTAATTCCAGAAATCACTTTGCTAGATAACGACAAAATTATGGGTATCGATTACCCAAAACTCAGCATCTTATTGCTTAGCGCCATTCAAGAATTAAAGGCCGAAGTTACCACTCTTAAAACAAATAACCAACAGTTACAGCAACAGATGGATGACTTGAATATTGAGAGCTTAAATATTGAGGGCCTAAATAGCGCAAATATAAATAAAGATCGAACCGATCATGGGACTGATGAATGAGTACGTTGAAACCTGCCCAGCAAGATAATTTATTTAAGGTGCGAATAGCCTGATGAACTTAATTCCCACCTTAATTAGCCTTGGCCTAGCCGCATCCGTTAGTGTTTTTTATTTACAAAACCAGAGCGATGAACCTAATAAAATTAATTACCGCGCTGCCCTCTCCGATTTTGAAAAGTCTGCATTAGAATTTGCTGCCCATACGCCGCTACAGGATATCAGTGCCGCAATACCCCCAAGTCACTGTACTAATTTAAACCGCGACTTTGTTAAAAAATTGCCCACTGGTAGTGGATGGGACCTGAATATTGGAGGGCTTGACTGTGATATGGCAACTCTTAGCATAACAACAGCAAATGAAAAAAAATTTCAAACACTTCTTAGCGCCGCAAGCGCCTCAGGGCGAGGCTATGCTACCGAGACTGACACTTCCGTTACTCCAACTACCAAAACCCTAAAATGGACTCAACGCCTTTACAGTAGAAATACCATCGTTTTGGGTGTTAAAGCCAAGTTAAAAAATAATTACACAGGAAACTGTATTTCATGTACTTCATCGACAAAGTAAATGATCCCATAAACCAGATCCAAATGAAAGATGGATTGGCTGCCCTGCCTTTGGAGTGCTTGCATGTGGCACCATTAAAGAAACACGAACATGTACAGGGCCTTTAAACTTTGGTAAAGAATGTCCAACAATTGACGGCACACTAACAACGGCCAGTGATCGCACTGAAACACGTGACTGTTTTGGGGTTCCTACCTGTTGAGAGGCAATGTACACAACTTGCCCAACTAATATCTGTTTAGAGAACCACCAAAAACCACCTCCGAAATCAATTACTTGTCCGGAATCGCGATCGCCATGCAAGCTCAATGGTGGAAGAGTAGTTAAAAGTGGCTACATAGAATATTGCGATACCCCACTTTGTGGCACTTGGGAAAAAGAGAATAAATGCGCAACTATGCACTGTTTAAATATTGGTGAAAATGATCCTGAAAAGCCAAAATGCATAGGCACTGCTGATCAAGGTTGTATCAATGACCAAGGCATACTAGTTACAGCGGGTACAACAGAAATGTGTCAATTGCCAGCCTGCACTGAATTATCAATCGATGAGGTCTGCCCTGGTCAATGTCAAACAGGTGATGGATATCCCATAGAAGAATTTAGCTGCAACGAAGTCCGCTATAAAAAAGCTACCTCAAAACTTTGGCAAAATGAAACAGGGGGGAGACAATGCCCCCAAGACCCTGCAGCAAATTAACGGATTGGGCTTGGGAAAAGCCTGGATCTAAAAAAACATGTCTCAATGAAAAAGATGAACAACCCAAGTTAACTCGTACATGCAAGAAGATAAACCTGAACTTGAAGAAATAGAGCATGTATTTTTCCAAGACAATGGCGAGCCATTTAGCCGCAGCGGATTGGTCAATAAAACCTGGCGATTCTATGTTTAAAAAGCGCGACTTCCTTCGGATACTACCTTTCATACATTGCGCCACATGTTCGCAACATTACATATTGAACATGGCACCGATCAATCCGAATTAATGGCTGTAGGTGGCTGGCTTAATACGCGATCTGTGCAAAGGTATTTGCATATCCGCAACAAACATAAAG
>JABBBH010000070.1 GCA_018607525.1 SAR92 clade bacterium | reverse complement strand
AGGGAATCAAAGGTCATCCAATCCGTAGAGCGTTGTTCTTCGCTGGTAGTTTTGCATTGATCCACCAGTCTTGGATTGCGCAGTCCAATTTTTTTCATCCAGCTTATTAATGTGTCTGCAGAGGGTAAAAACCAAACATTGGGCATCTTGGCGTAACGACCCTTCGGCAGTAAGGCTTCGCCATCTTTACCTTCAATAATGAGTGTTTCTAGCACTAGTTGACCGCCATTTCTAAGCAATTCTTTTAATTCCAGTAAATGATCCATAGGTGAGCGTCGGTGATAGAGCACACCCATCGAGAACACTGTATCAAAGGCTTTTAGTTTTGCTGGCATATGCTCTATACCAAAGGGCAATACATCTACCGGATGCTCTTCACCCGCAAAATGCTTGATGGCATAAAATTGATAAACCGATTTAGGCGAGGGGTCTATACCAATGACTCTACTAGCGCCTTCACCGAGCATGCGCCAACAGTGATAGCCATTGCCACAGCCAATGTCGAGAACAAGTCGATTCTTAAGAGGTTCAATATGAGGAAGAACACGATCCCATTTCCAATCAGAGCGCCACTCTGTGTCTATGTTTAAACCGAAGAGGTTGTAAGGGCCTTTTCGCCAAGGATGAAGATCCATTAAGGTTGCCTGCAGTTGAAGTCTTCGACCCTTATCCATTAAGCCAGGATCACCAATACTGACTTCATTTTTAAAGTCCATGGTTAGTGGGTCAATTTCAGGAAGTCTTTCAAGGCAGCGATTCCATCCCGGCATATCTCCCCAACGCTCGATGCGAAGCTGTTCATTAATTTGCTCGGCGATACTAGGCTGCCAAGAAGAAAGTGGAGAATCGGCTAGCCAGTCAATGAGAGACTGGTATTTTTGTGATGGATCGGTCATATTGGCACTCGTGTTGTAAGGGCGAATTATAATTGATTAATGAGCCAATAGCATAAAATTACTGTATACAACTGGATCTTATATGAGTGACCAAAGAATAGATGCGCTTGAAGAAAAGCTAGCTTACTTAGAGGCTAGCAATGCTGAAATGAGTGAAGAAATATTTAGACAACAACAAGAAATAGCCGCGCTTACCAAAGCCCATCATCAATCCATTGCACGATTGCAAAATTTGGAAGATGCCGAGGTTGATGCGGGTAACGGCATGGGTGCTGTTTCTATGGAAAAACCGCCGCATTATTAAGCAATGATTTGAGTAATATCTAGCTTTTGTAATGAGCGGCCTAGGGGTTAAATATGTTGGAATTAGACCAGTCAGTTAAGATGCAAATAGATACTGTGTTTACTGAGCAAAAAGCAAAGGCTATTGTCTTAAGGGGCTCGTCCTGCGCACAGCGTCTTGAGGCTTTAGATCGCTTTGAAAAGGTCTTTAGAGCTTCTTTTGATAAGATTTATCATGCCGCTGCTGAGGATTTCTCTAAGCCAGAAGCAGAGGTTGACACCGGTGAGATTTTAACGGTTTTAGCGGAATTAAAGCATGTGCGTAAGCATCTCAAGCGTTGGATGAAACCCACTGCTGTTCGCGCAACAGCTACCATGTTTGGTACAAAGTCACAGATTATTAATGAACCCAAAGGGGTTACGTTAATTATTTCTCCGTGGAATTATCCCTTTAATTTAAGTTTTGGACCCATGATCTGGTCCATTGCGGCGGGTAATACAGTTATTTTGAAACCCTCTGAAATGACACCTGCTATGTCAAAAGTGATTTCAGAGATTGTCAGCCAATCCTTTGATACCAATCTGGTGACTGTAGTTCAGGGTGATGCCCCAGTTGCGCGTTATCTAACCCAACAGCCTTTTGACCATATTTTCTTTACGGGTAGCCCGGCAGTGGGTAAGCAGGTGATGGCTGAGGCGGCCAAAAACCTAAGTTCAGTGACCCTAGAGCTGGGTGGTAAGAGCCCAGTGGTGATCGATTCTACAGCTGATCTTAAAAGAGCGGCTAATTCTATTTGTTTCGGTAAGTTTGCCAATAATGGTCAAACCTGTATCGCCCCTGATTATGTCTATGTTCACCAGTCAGTGAAGCAGGATTTTTTATCCGCTATGACTAATGCTATCGAAGAAAAGTATGGCAGTCAGCAAGATCTAATTAGTAATTCAGATTATTGCCGAATCGTAAATCAGGGACATTATGAACGGGTTTCAGGTCTCATCAAAAGCGCTGTAGATGATGGTGCCTCGGTTTACAAAGGGGGTGACTGTATTGACTCGCAGCGCTTTGTGCCGCCGACAATTTTAACTGAGGTCAACCCTGACTCTGAGATTATGCAGCAGGAAATTTTCGGGCCAGTTTTACCGGTTCTAGAGTTTTCAGATATTGATAAGGTCATTACTACCATTAACAGCAACCCAAAACCTTTGGCGCTTTATGTGTTCAGTAAACAGAAGCAGTTCGCTAATAAGGTGATCGAGAAAACCAGTGCGGGCGACAGTGCCATTAACGCCACAGTCATTCATATTTTGCATCAAAACCTGCCCTTTGGCGGAGTGAATAACAGTGGCATCGGTAAAGTAGGGGGGCTATGGGGATTCCAGGCTTTTTCTCATCAGCGCAGTATCGTAGATGATAGGTTAGGGTTAAGCGATATGCTAAGTCCGCCCTACACGCCAAAAGTTAAGAGAATTGTGAAGACGGCCATCAGGTTTTTAACCTAGGCTTATTTAATGGCGATTAATGAGCCAAAGTTGTAGCACTGAAACCAAGGACTAGCCGATTTAAAGCCGCATTGTTTAAGACGATCAATGTGGGTTTCAAGGGTCTCAGGCATTAATACCTTATCAATCGCATCGCGTTTTTGACTAATCTCTAGGTCGCTATACCCCTGATCTCGCTTAAACTGATGATGCAGTTCGCTGAGTAACTGATTAAGTGACTCGGGTTCAAAATGCAGTTTCTCAGAGATAATTAAACAGCCATTGGTATTAAGGCCCTCATAGATACGGCTGATTAGCTCAGCACGCTGGCCTAGAGGCACAAATTGCAGGGTGAAATTTAAGATCACCAACGACGCATTGGTGATTTGAATATCACAGATATCGCCCTTGATTAATTGAGTGGCAGTAGAAGCGGGCTGGCCCTCAAGAATTGTCCCGAGTTTATCCAACATAGCTTGAGAGCTATCTACCGCATATATGGTTGCATTGCGGTTTTCAATACGTTCTCTTATAGCTAGAGTAGAGGCTCCTAGAGAACATCCTAGGTCATAGCAATGACTGTTTTGTTCTACAAAGCGATCAGCCAGTTCACCGGTATGATTAATAATGGTTTGATAGCCGGGCACCGAGCGCTGAATCATGTCGGGAAAAACATCCACCACCGAGCTATCAAAGACAAACTTAGGTACCTTGCCGAGTGGTTTTGAAAAAAGCTTGTCGCGATTACTGATAGTCATTCTAAGAGATAATATCCAATCCAGTATCAACCGCTAATTCGCTGTTGGTAATCACTGCGGTTTGTGCCTTTTCAGGGGTTAAATACTCTGCGGCAACCCGTTTAATATCTGCTTCAGAGACATTTAAAATACGCTGTCTAAATTCAGTCTGTGTCTGTCTATTGCGACCATTAAGCTCACTATAGAACGATTGAATGGCTTCGCCGGCAGGCGAGCTTGGTTTATCCATGCTGCCAATCACACCCAAAACAGCTTCCTCAATTTTATCGCCACCAATAGGCTTATCTAGGGCCCATTGGATAGACTGATCGAAGTCGTTAAGTGTGCCTTCGATTCGTGGGTCGCGATAAGAAAAAAAGCGAAATGCGCCAGTATGACTATCCTGTGAAGCACCGCCACCATAGGCGCCACCCTGTTCACGGATGGTGCGATGCAAGTAACCATTGCGCAATATACCGCCTAACAGAGTCAGTGCAGCGGCATCAACATGACTGCCAGTTACGGTTGGATAGGCTTTGGCACAGAAACTCACCTGTGTGGCAGCAGTCCAGCAGTGATTGATCGATTCAAGCTGTGGCTGATAGTCAAAAATATTGTTGGTTTGCAAAGGCGTTTGCTGACTTGGGAATACTGAACCCATAGTCGCAGCGAACCCATCAATGTTGTCTTTTTCAGCAACTAACAGGTACTGCCTTTGCTGCTGTAATACTAATTGATGTATGGCTTTTAACTGTTCCGCTAAACCCTTAAGTGCAACCGGTGATTTAATGGCCTCACGCAATTTTTTGAGCAGACTTAGTCCAGTCATTCCGCCCCAGCGTTGCTTGAGCTGTCCATAGGGTGACATGCCGCTGCTAGATGCCATCATGGCTAATACATGACCATTACTGACAACCGAGGACTCTCTGTGAGTAAGAATCTGTGCGACGAGCTCCTCGAGTCGAGAAAATTCGTCAAATCGTGCCTGTGTAAAGGACTCTTCCATTAATTCACTCATGGCCTGCTGATTGCTGGCTAAACCCTTACAGGCAAAAGTCAGGTTGCCATGTAACTGATTAAGATCTTCTCGATGGGTACGCACTGCCGTGGCCGCTGAATATGAACCAACAACACTAGAGTGCCAAAGTTGAGTCTGTTGATAGTCGCGGTTACCCACACCCATTTCAGTAACGCAGGTGCTGTACAGTGGCAATAGATCCATTTGCTCAGCGCTAAGTTCCGGCAAGGGCATAATCATTTGCTGGTAGGCTATTCCATTAGTACCTGCGGCATAGCTAGTGATAGGAATAGATTTAAATTCTCGTCCTGTGGGGTCAGAAAAACTACTTTCTTTAGGGATATCTGAAATATCCACCTTGGGCAGAATGTTTAAATCTTCTTCCATTTCTTGGCGTTGTTTAAGTGCTTCAGCAGAGGCAATAATGGCCTGTTTCTGTTCATCGCTTAGTGCTTGTTTAATGCTGTCTAACTGTTGTTTTTCAGCCGCATCCTTAGCCTGAGCAAGCTGAGTATCTGGTTTGAGTACTAAACGTATGCGATGGTTATTGTCTAGCAGGAGTTTACGCGCCAGAGACTTTATATAGTCTGGGTCCTGTATCTGCTGCTTAAGTTTTTCCAATACCGGATCTAAATCCAGCAATGAAACCGGATCGCCGCGGTGGGTAGCACTAGTCAGTGCGGTAAGAATTAGATTTAAACCATAGGGGTATGATCCGCCAGAGATTTCACGCTGAGAAAGCTCAAGCTGATGCAGGCTTGCCGCGACCTGCTCATAGGGTAAGCCATTCTCAGCAACATCATTTAATACCTGTAACACCATCGCCTCAACGGCGTCGGCTTGCTCAGGGTTAGCACCTTCAATACCACAGGCAAAACAGAGTTCTAGCTGAGAGTCTTCAAGACCACACATGGGTGAGGGCGAAGAACCTAAGTTCGTTGTTTCTAATGCTTTCTGCAAGGGTGAACCACTATTATCAAGCAGGACACTGGCTAATAGTCGAGCACTCATACCATCTTCAAGATTGGTGCTGTTGCCTAACAGCCAAGCAATTACAATATGTGTTTTATCTTCAGAGCCTGAATCATCCTGCTGTGAATCATAGGCATAGGTTTCTTCAAAATACTGGGGCTTTGTATAACGCTGTTCCTCAGTAACCGCTATGCGTTTATCAAGCTTTTCGAAGCGTTGCAGAGCCTGCTCCTGAAATCGTTGTTGATGTTCCGAAGCAGGGATGTCACCAAAGGTGATAAAGATGGCATTACTAGGGTGATAATGAGTTTTATAAAACTGCTTAAACTCATCATAGGTTAGATTTGGAATATCAGCAGGCTCACCACCACTGTTGTAATGATAGGTGCTCGTGGGATACAGGTTTTTGCTCATGGTTTGCCAAAGAGTCGAATTAATCGAGCTCATAGCGCCTTTCATTTCGTTAAAAACCACCCCTTTGTAGGTAAGGTCCGAGCTGCTGTCATTGGCAGTAGCAAACTCCAGTCGATGACCTTCTTGAGCGAAATCCAAGGGATCAAGTCGAGCAAAAAACACGGCGTCTAAATAGACCTCAAGTAGATTATTGAAATCCTTTTTATTTTGACTGGCAAAGGGATAGGCAGTCCAGTCAGAGCTAGTAAAGGCATTCATAAAAGTATTGAGTGAGCGTCGAATCATCATGAAAAATGGATCGCGCACAGGAAATTTTTCACTGCCACAGAGTGCCGTATGTTCAAGAATATGAGCCACGCCAGTGGAGTCCATAGGCACAGTTCGCAGTGCCACTAAAAATACATTTTCTGCGTTATCAGCAGCCAAATGAATATGCTGAGCTCCAGTCACAGTGTGGCGGTATTCTTCAAATTTAATTTTAAGGGATGGAATGTCTTGCACGCGAACTAATTCGAATGCGGAGTGAACACTGTGCTTCATAGAACTCTATATCTCTCAGAAAATGTTATTAGATTATCTTACGCTAATTAACCGCGTTGGACATTAATGTTATTAATTTGACGATATTCAATGGGTGTCATGCCTTCCCAGCGTTTAAAGGCTCTGTAAAAAGTACTGGGTTCTGAAAATCCCGTTAAATAAACAATTTCAGCAATGGATTCATCGGTTTGCGACAACAGCCGGCGCGATAATGATTTTCGATGCTGAGTAATGATACGTTGTAGGCTGGTACCAGCGAGAGTCAGCTGATGTCTAAGCTGACGCGGACTTATGGAAAGCTCTTGAGATATTCGCTCAAGTGTAATATCACCAGATTCTAATAGGGCACCCACCTGACTACGCACCTCGATGATTAAGTCACGCTTTTCGAGTTGCTCCATATGCTGATCAGCACTCTGCACATGCATAGATAATAATTCAGGTTCAGCATAGGGAGATCGGTAGCCCAGAATTTGCGGATCAAAATACAGTCTAAACTGTTGAGTATTAAATTCTACGGGGCATTGGAATATCCGCTGATACTCTTCATGATTGGTTTTTGCAGTATGAGTAAAGCAAATTCGCGTGGGTTTAAATTTATCATCGCTCACTGATTGTAAAAACCGAATCAAACTTACCACCATGGCCTCAGCCAAATGGGGTGTTAAATACTGGTGTTCAGAAAAATAATTGGTTAGGAATGGGGTAGTTGATTCAGTCACTTCGCCATGCATGGCATCACTAATTAGCCGCTGATAACTTAAAACCCGCCTTAAACCATCGCCAAAGGTGGTGCTACTCAACAGTAGATATTCAAGTATTTGCCCCTTATAAACGGGCATTTTTTCACCCAGATGCAGTCCAATACAGGGGTCGCCAGACAACTCAACCGCCGCCTCCCAAAATAGGGGTTGAGCAGAGAAATACGTGCGCAAGTTTGGTTTGTAAAGTTGAGCAGGGTCCATGCCACAGCGGCGAAGAACCTCGTCGGCATCCACGTCGAGGTTTAATAGGCCTTGATAGGCCATGCGAACAAGGGTGCCTGAATCCGTTAAAGCCGCCATAACGCCACATTTAGGTTAATTAAAGCCCCATCATACCTAATTGACTCAAATGACAAAATGATTTTTTTTGATGCCAATGTGAAGCGTTTAGTAAAAGCACACAATCTTAAACATGAATCAAGTTGCCCCCAAGTCATCTACAGCGGTTTCAGGCTCAGCGCCAATCGTCTTAAACTCGCTACCCAATATGCCGATAATATTAGCTAAGGCAGCAATAAAGTCGGGCAGTTTTAAGGTGGGTGATAGTCTTCCAGCAATCAGTGCTGAATGGCAAAATATGTCCATAGATACTCAACATCTGGCGCAATACAACAGAATCTGTGGCTTTGCCGAGCATAAAATGCCGGCCACCTATCTTTGGACAAGAGCCTTTCCGTTAATTATGCGCATCCTGGTTTCAAAGCAGTTCCCATTACCTGCTATGGGCCAGGTGCATTTAAGTAATCAAATTTCTGTACACAAGACATTTGATATCAGTAAAAAAATTACTATTACAGCAGCTGTTGCCCATTCCAAGCTTTCCTCAAAGGGCTTGGAGTGGACTATGCAACTAACAGCGGATGTAGAGGGGATATCGGTATGGTCAAGTCAGTCGACTTTTTTACACCGATGTAAAACCGGCATTGAGCGCAATTCAAAAACAATAGAAAAAGCCGAAGGTGAATCACAACAATGGTCCCTAGCTAAAGACTTAGGCCGACGTTATGCGGCAATTTCAGGGGATTATAATCCCATTCATCTCGGTGCGCTTAGTGCCAAACTTTTTGGTTTTAAACAGGCCATTGCTCATGGTATGTGGAGTAAAGCACGCTGTCTCGCAGCTCTTGATGCTGTCATACCAGAGTCTGGGTATCAGGTTAATGTGAATTTTTTAAAACCGGTCTATTTACCCTCAACGGTTAATTTTTATACCAATCCAGAAGACGGAAGGCACAATTTTTGTCTCTATGACTCCAGCGGTGAGCATAGACATTTACAGGGTTCAATTTCATAGGGTGTTATACATGTCAGACTTTAAAGTACCAGTAAACGATTATTTATTTCTTTTCAACGATGTGCTGGATATGCAGCAAAAGTATCAGCGCGTTGAGGGCGGCGATCAGGCGACCCCCGATATGTTGGAAGCAATTTTTACAGAAGGTGCAAAATTTTGTGAAAATGAAGTAGCACCGCTGTACCAATCTGGTGACGATGGCTGTCAGTGGAATCAGGGTGATGTCACCACTCCTAGTGGATTTAAAGAAGCCTATAGTAAATATATCGAATCGGGTTGGCCCTCACTAACAGGAAGTCAGGAATTTGGTGGTCAAGGCCTACCCACTTCTGTCAGCTCGGCATTTAATGAGATGCTTAATACGGCCAACTGGGCCTGGGCCATGTACCCCGGGCTAAGCGAAGGCGCTGTTGCCACATTAGAGGATCATGGTACTGACGAGCAAAAAAATACCTATTTAACTAAACTGATTAGTGGTGTCTGGAGCGGTACCATGTGTCTTACAGAAGCTCATTGCGGCACCGATTTGGCACAGATGAAAACCAAGGCTGTCCCCAATGAAGACGGAAGTTACAAAATTAATGGCACCAAGATATTTATCAGTGCCGGCGAACATGATTTAACGGAAAATATTGTCCATATTGTGTTAGCAAAACTCCCTGATGCCCCTGAGGGTACCAAGGGTATTTCACTGTTTATTATTCCTAAGTTTCTGCCTGCTGCCGACGGCTCTGTCGGTGAGCGCAATGGTGTTAATTGCGGTTCTATCGAGCATAAAATGGGTATTCATGGTAATGCCACTGCGGTATTAAATTTTGATGACGCTACTGGCTACTTGATCGGTTCTCCCCATTCCGGTTTAAGTGCTATGTTTACCTATATGAATGTAGCTCGCATTGGTACAGCGAGTCAGGGCACGGCAGCAGCAGAACGTTCATATCAGGGCGCCTCCGCCTATGCAGTCGAGCGGCTAGCTATGCGCTCAATCTCTGGGGTTAAAAACCCTGAGGGTCCAGCAGATCCTATTGTCTGTCACCCTGATGTTAGAAAAATGTTATTAACGCAGCGGGTAATTGCCGAAGGCAGTCGGGCCATGGTGTGCTATGCCAGTCAATTTGCTGATCTTTACACTTCTGCCAAAACTAAAGAAGAGCAGGAATATGGTGAGAGTCGCCTCGGCTTTTGTACACCTATTCTCAAAGGGTTTATTACTGAGCAGGGCGTGATTGCTGCCAATTACGGCGTTCAGGTATTTGGTGGCCATGGTTATATCAAAGAATGGGGGATGGAGCAGATTTTACGCGACAGCCGCATTGCCACTATATATGAAGGCACTACCGGTATTCAGGCGCTAGATCTCATCGGTCGAAAGACTCTAATGGATAAGTTCAAGCAGCTTAAAATCTTCACCTCAGAAATGCGTCAGTTTGTCATGCCGCTACTACTATCATACAAGACCTCCAAAACCATGCGCAAATATGCCTGGAAAACCCTAAAAATGAGTCTTAAGTGGCGATATCTAGCCTTGCGGATGGCTTTGCAGGCAAAGCGTGACAAAGACTCAGTGGGTGCAGGCTCAGTGGACTTTTTAATGTTCTCTGGTTATGCCTTTATGGCCTATATGTGGATGCAGATGGCAGCAAAAGCTGAGCAGAAACTGAATAGTGCCGAGGGTGATAGTCAGTTTAATCAAGATAAGTTAATTAGTGCTGAATTCTTCTTTGAGCGTTATTTACCGCAGTCTACTGCCCATGCCAAAACAATAAGTGCAAATCTGGGTTCCTTAATGGATATGCCTAATAGTTATTTTGCTGACTCCTAGGGTTGCTATCCGTTTATAGAGCTTGAGCAAGACCCACACAGCTGGTGATTAACAGTAATAAGCCGATGTTTCTATAGAAGCTGCGGTTGTCTCGCTGTAATAACCATTGGTGGGTTTTGAGTCCTATCAGGTGACCTATGCCGGCAAAGGGGAGTAGTAATAGCGCGTTAACTAGCTGCAGGTCTACTTCTGCATAAGCCAGTGCACTCAATTTTATACTGACTAAAACAAACCAGATAACAAACAGAGTGGAGCGATATTCATGGGGTTTGATATAGCGCATAGCCACTGCAATAATTAAGGGTCCGCCTACCAAAGACGTGCCGCTAATATAGGCGCCAAAGGTCAAAAAACTAAAGTCCATTAATCGACTACTGCTGCGCATTGGCATGTCAAAAATGTAGGTTAGCGAATAGGCGGCAATTAATACAAAGATAATGATATTGGTTAGTTCAGCAGGAAGGACCAAGAGACCAATTACACCGGCCAATTTGGGGATGATCATAATCGCCATGCTATAGCGAACAAACCACCAGTTAACCTCTGTTTTGATATGTTTTTCATTGCTATTAGATGATGCGTTTTTTAAATGATCACCAATTACCGTGGTGCTGGCAAAAAACAGCAAATGTATTGAGATGATCGGTAAAAACACTAAGGGATCATCTAAAACCAGAAGTAGAAACGGCAGAGTAAATAGTGCGCCACCAAAACCTATACCGGAGCGAACAAAACCACTCCAGGCAAAAATAAGTGCGATAGCCGCGAGCTGAATAAAACTAAGTTCGATCATTAATTAGTGTGGCTTAGCAGCATTCACAGCTTGAAGACTGGCCGTCGATGGCCTTTTTCTCGGCGGCATCACAAACAGAGATAACCTCCACCTCAAAATGTAGATTTTTGCCCGCTAAGGGATGGTTCATATCTACATCAGCATTAAATTTCCCTACTTTAATGACGGTGCAGTGGCGCACGCCAGTATCTGTGTTCACTTTTATTTGCTTGCCGGTCGATAGCTTACCTTCATGCTTGAGATATTTGACCGGAATACGCTGGGTATTGTTGACATTTCTTAGGCCATAACCCTCGGCTGGCATTAGTGAAAAAGAGAACTTTTGACCGCTAGTAGCTTTAATTAGCTGGGATTCAAAACCTCGTGGCATTTCACCGCGACCATGGGTATAAACTAAGGGCTGTTTTTTGTCGTAAGTATTTTCGATAATGTTTTGATTATCATCTTTAAGACTGTAGTGAACGGTTATCACTTTGTTTGCTGCAATAAACATAGATTATCCTTAGGTAAGGCGCTTATTATAGCACCATATCTTAAAACTGGGGCCCGGTTAATGTCTGTAGAAGAATCCACAAATAAATCTCAAACTGATACTGAGGGCTTCGCGTCAATGCTTGATGATGGCGTGGTTCCCCATTCGGGAAAGGGTGCTCATATCTCATCGACCGCTAGTAAACAGACTCCTGGTATGGCCGAGCGTAGAAAGGCGGCCCAGCTAGATGACCAATCAGGTGGCAATCAGCTTGATGCGGCTACTACTATTAAGCAGTTAGATCCATTTGATGTTTTATCTTTTGTTCGCCCTGGTGTTCAACATGGGGTTTATAAAAATCTGCGACTGGGGAAATATGACATACATTCTTCATTAGACTTACATGGCCGAACCGTGGATCAGGCGCGACAGGATGTGTGGCGTTTTCTAGAGGATGGGTTTGCTCAGGGTATCAGATGTTGTTTGATCACTCATGGCAAGGGGCAGGGAAGAGAAGAGCCGGCAAAAATTAAAAGCTGTGTTAATCATTGGTTATCACAGTTTACCTATGTGCTTGCTTATCACACGGCGCAAAAAATGCATGGTGGCCTTGGTGCGACCTATGTATTATTGAGTAAAAGTGCGGCGTCAAAACAGAAAACAGCTAGGCAACATCAACACCGCGCAAATAAATATTAAAATAACAATCCAATCAAATACTTGCCCCGTAGGAATTTTATAATAAGGGGTAAAATAAGAACCATGAATTGGTCATTTGTAACATTGTTAAAGTATTCTAAAGACGCGTGGATGGCGCTAGCCGCCATGCTTGCCGCTCTAGTTATACCCAATAATTTTCTTATTCTTAAATTCCTTGCAGTTATTCTGGCAATGGCTCTGTTCTACAGCACTATTTCATCCGCGAAATTTATCAAAGGCATTAGCAAATGAATTTTTCATGGATGCTAGTGGCTGATGCGATGCTAGCCGGCTTACTGCCGATGCTTGTGATCGCTACTCTGGGTTGGTTCTATAGTATCTGGGCTGATGAGGTGAGTATTGTTTCCCCTCTGTGGCCACTCATGGTTCTTAGCTCGGTATTCACCTATGCTAAGTTTTTTGGCGCACAGGGCGAATTGCTATTGGTTGTTCAAGCGATGGTCGGGCTCTGGGCAATTCGCATGGGTTATTTCTTGTTTATGCGCAACATTAATCGCCCCGAAGATCGTCAATACAGATTAATGCGACAACGAACTAACTCCTCCTTTCATGTAAAAAGCCTTTTCTATATATTCTACGGCCATGTGTTGTCAGCATGGATTGCCAGCTGGTTGTTGATGATTGTTTGTTATCACATTGCTGCCGGTACCCTCGAGTGGTCTATTTATCAAAATGTTGCTATTGCACTTTGGGCCATTGGGCTACTAGTCCAGTCTATCGCTGACTATCAGCTTTATAAATACAGCCGTGAAATTCAGGTGGTGGGTGGAACTTACGGAAGAGGTTTGTGGCGTTATAGCCGACATCCCAATTATTTTGCAGAATGCTTTATATGGTGGTCATGGTGTTTATTAGCATTGCCTACAGGTAATGTCTTGGCCATTGTTTCTCCCGCCTTTATGACCTATCTAATGGTTAAAGTGAAAGCCAATCAAGTGGTTGAAGAGGAGATTGCCTCAAGACGCCCTGACTATAAGAAGTACGTGAGTTCCACCAGTTTTATGGTGCCCTGGCGCCCTAAGTTTTAGTTGTTTTCTAGATTCCTTGTAACCCTGATAATACTTCGTAAACCCCTTTCATTAGTTTTTTGATTTGCTTGTCGGTCATGATAAATGGCGGCATCAGATAAACCAGTTTGCCAAAAGGTCTTACCCATAGTCCCTGTTCCACGAATTTTTTCTGTATTTCTGCCAGATTAACCGGTTGTTTCATTTCAATTACTGCAATAGCCCCCATGCATCTGGTAGTAGCTACTGATTCAAGTGAGTCAAATAATTCTAGCTCAGCGGAAAACGTAGCTTCAATTCGCTTGATGTTGGCTTGCCAGTCTTGGCTAAGTAGTAAATCAATACTGGCGTTAGCCACTGAACAGGCTAGTGGGTTGCCCATAAACGTAGGGCCATGCATAAAGCAGCCGGCTTCACCCTCACAAATACCATCACTGACTTCATCAGAGCAGAGGGTGGCGGCCAAGGTCATATAGCCACCGGTTAATGACTTGCCAAGGCACATTATATCTGGACTAATTTCCGCCCATTCACAGGCGAAAAGTTTACCTGTACGACCAAACCCCGTAGCGATTTCATCGGCAATTAGCAGAATATTATGTTCACTGCATAGGGCTCTCACTTGACGTAAATAGTCAGGAGAATAAAAGTGCATGCCACCCGCGCCCTGAACGATAGGCTCTAAAATAACAGCGGCTATCTGTTGATGCTTGGCTTCAATAATAGCTTTGAATTCGGCGATATCCTCTTTAACAAAGGGCTGATCAAAAGCAGTCTGTGGCTTGGGTGCAAAGTAATGCTCAGGAAGCACCTGATTGAAAATATGATGCATCCCATTTTGCGGATCGCATACTGACATGGCGGCAAAGGTGTCGCCATGATAGCCGCCACGAAGGCTGAGTAATTTGTTCTTCTGTGGTTGCTTCTTTGAAATCCAATATTGAAATGCCATCTTGATGGCAACCTCAACAGACACTGAGCCAGAATCAGACAAAAATACCTTGCTTAGCCCCGTAGGCGTTAACGCCACCAGTTTTTCACAGAGTGTGACCGCTGGAGAGTGGGTAATTCCGCCAAACATCACATGACTCATACGGTCGATTTGATCTTTTGCCGCTTGGTTCAAAACCGGATGGTTGTATCCATGAATAGCACACCACCATGAGGCCATGCCATCGATGAGTTGTCTTCCGTCCTGCAGGTTTAAATAGACACCCTCTGCCGAGGTTACCTCATAGGCAGGGATGGGGTCAGTCAGAGAGGAATAGGGATGCCAGACATATTGCTGATCTTTACGAATAATGTCTGATTCATTGTTTATGATCGTCACCTAGTTTGTCTTCCTCTGTTCTGATTGGATCGCATGATGCTATGTATTACGAAATAATGGAGCTAACAGAGCAATTGTAACAAATTATCTGTTTTATTTTTTGTTTGGTGGTTATCCCCTTTGGCACTACAATGGCGGCCATCAAAAACTGTGAGATAACAAATGCTCAGTAAGAAAAATCAACTGGAAGCCAACAAGCTGCAAAAGCGCTTGCGCCGCAATGTGGGCAAGGCCATTGCCGATTATAATATGATTGAAGCTGGCGATAGAGTCATGGTCTGTCTTTCAGGTGGGAAGGATTCTTATGCCATGTTGGATATTCTTATGAATCTACAGGCTAGTGCGCCCATTGATTTCGAGCTTATTGCGGTTAATTTAGATCAAAAGCAGCCCGGCTTCCCCACAGAAGTGCTTCCCAATTACCTTGAAGCTCTGGGTGTTAATTACCATATTCTAGAAAAAGATACCTACTCTATTGTTACCAGTAAAGTGCCTGAAGATAAGACCTTCTGCGGTCTGTGTTCACGATTGCGTCGTGGAACTCTGTACGGCTTTGCACAAAAAATTGGCGCTACCAAGGTGGCACTTGGGCATCATCGTGACGATATTGTTGAAACCCTTTTTCTCAATATGTTCTATCAGGGTAAATTGAAAGCCATGCCGCCTAAGCTATTGGCTGATGACAAGCAAAATATGGTGATTAGGCCCCTGGCATACTGTCGAGAGTCGGACTTACAGGCATTGGCTGAGCTTAAAGAGTTTCCTATTATCCCCTGTAATCTCTGCGGTTCACAGGATGGTCTTCAGCGTCAGGTAGTAAAAGAAATGTTGCAAGTCTGGGAACGTCAGCACCCGGGTCGTATGGATACTATTTTTAAAGCCATTAAAAATGTTTCCCCCTCTCAGTTAGCTGATACAGATCTTTTCGGATTCACCGGTTTACAGCTTGAAAGAGAAACCACCATAACCGCCGAAGACGCACAAAATATACCCACCATTTCTCTCTAAAACGTTTAAAAAATAATCTATAGTTAATCAATTGGCATAGTTTCACTTTCTGAATTTATTACTACGCTAAATAAATTATTCACTAATATATAGATGAGGTTTTATGAAAAATAATTTTTTAATCATATCCTTCTTAGTTTCCTTTTTTTATTTCCCAAGTCTAATGGCTTTTGAGCTTGGGGTTGGCGCTAGGTCAATGGGGCAGGTTGTTGAGGTCGGCAAGAAGCTAGGGAATAGCTTTAATGTTCGAATAGCAATTGGCAGTGACTATGAATCTGGGGATGTTGAATATAGCTCTTCTAATGAAATCGAAGTTGAGTCAGTTTTATCCGGTGATATAGGTCAGTGGAGTGCCAGTCATTCATCTCTATTAATCGATTATCATCCATGGCAGGGGAATTTCCGATTAACTTTTGGTTTTACCGATAATGCTCTTACATGGTCGGCCAAAAATAATGGTGCTGTATCTATTGGCGGATACTCTATATCTCAGGATGTTGTAGATTCGGTTGAAGTAGAAGTACAATTTACTGAAGGGGTTTCACCCTACATTGGTCTTGGCTGGGCTTCAGGGTTTGATAAGGTCAAAGGTTTTTCTTTTAACGGTGATATTGGTGTATTCGCCACTTCTGATTTTGTGGTTTTATTTGACGCTAACTGTATCGATGGTCAGGCTATTTCTGCGGGATGTCAAGAAGCTAAACAGGATGCTAAGAACGAACTTAAAAAGCTTCAAGATGATGAGAAAATCAGTCTTCTACCTCTCGTAGGTATGGGCGTTTCTTATAAGTTTTGATATTGTTAGGAGTTGAAGTGATGGGCTACATTTTCTCCATCACTTCGATGCCGAGTAAATCTAAGCCCTGTTTTAAAATAGCTGCGCTACTGGCTGACAGCTGAAGTCGGCTCTCAGCCGTTTCTGGTGGGACATCTGATTTAAGAATAGGGCAGTGCTCGTAAAAGCTCATGAATAAACTGGATAGCTCATACAGGTAATTACATAATGTATGAGGGTAGCATTCAGCGGCAACCTGTTCGACCACATCATTGAACTGCAGTAGCTTGAGTGCCAGTTGTTTTTCCTGAGGCTCGTCGATATTAATATTGGCAGTAAAACCCTCTAAGTTGATTTCTGCTTTGCGGAAAATACTACAAATTCGGGTGTAGGCATATTGCAGGTAGGGTGCAGTATTGCCTTCGAATGAGAGCATAGAATCCCAATCAAAAATATAATCATTGGTGCGCGTTTTACAGAGGTCGGCATATTTCACAGCGCCAATACCGACTTTTCTAGCAATTTCCATAATCTCTTTATCACCGAGATCATTATTTTTCTCTCTCACTAGCTGTTCAGCTCGATCCATGGCTTCTTTTAATAAATCCGCCAGTTTAACTGTACCACCGGTGCGCGTTTTAAAGGGTTTGCCATCTTTGCCCATCATGGTGCCAAAGGCGTGATGCTCTAGGCTGACCGAATCAGCAACAAAGCCCGCTTTTTTGCCGGTAACAAAAACCTGCTTCATATGCAGTGATTGTCGGGCATCAATAAAATACAGGATGCGTTGGGCTTTAAGTTGATTGGCTCTGAAACGTATGGCGGCTAAATCGGTGGTGGCATAAAGGAATCCGCCTCCCGATTTTTGAACAATCATCGCAGAGGGGTCACCGTTTTTATCGGCTAACTCTTGTAGGAAGACAACCTTAGCGCCCTCAGATTCCACGGCGAGCTGCTGGTCAGCTAGATCGTCAACAATGGTATTTAGGTCTTTGTTATAGGCACTCTCAGGCTTTATATGTTCTGCTTTGAGCCCAACATTAAGTTGCTGATAAATCTCGGTGTTGTGCGCGATAGAAACGCTAATAAATTGTTGCCATAATTTAAGGCAGTCTGGGTCACCGGATTGAAGTTTGACCACGTTGGCTCTGGCCTTGTCGGCAAACAAAGGGTCGGCATCAAAATGCTTTTTTGACTGTTGGTAAAAGATCTCAAGATCACCCAGTGCTAATTCAGCCTGTTCGCCCTGACTAAGTTGCAACTCAAGTTCGCCAATTAACATACCAAACTGTGTACCCCAGTCACCCATATGATTTTGACGAATAACTTTTTGCCCCTGATACTCAAGGATGCGGGCAATGGCATCTCCAATGATGGTTGAGCGTAAATGCCCTACATGCATTTCTTTAGCTAAATTGGGCCCGGAATAGTCAATAACCACTGTTTGAGGGTTAGCGATGGGCTGACCCGAGGGTTCAGTTAAGGCTTTAGCTAAAAAATGATTACACAGGGTGATATTGATAAAACCAGGACCAGCGATATCAGTTTTAGCGGCTATGCCGTCAAGATCTACCTGTTCGAGTATTTTTTGCGCTAACTCGCGCGGATTGGTTTTGAGCTTTTTGGCGGCGCCCATGGCGCCATTAGCTTGATAGTCGCCAAATTCAGGTTTATTGCTTTGATTGAGCAAGGGCGAGCATTCGCTAGGGATTTCAAGTTGCTGCATAGCCGCTTGGAAGCGCGAATTGAGTAAATTTTTTATGCTCATAGCCGTTTTTTGCTCTTTGTTGTAATTCTTTGAGAGGTGAATTGTAGGTTTTGATGACAACAAAGCAAAGTCAAACTTGCAAAAAACCCGTATATTGCTATCATTTTGGGCAATTATTGCGCCATAATGCCGCGTTCGTTTTTTTTTGCTAATTATTTTTGGAATTTTGATGGAAGCTTCACTGATATCTCAGGGTATAGATTTGATGTTGTATGGTATGGGAACGGTTTTTACCTTCCTGACTTTACTGGTGGGTTTGACCACATTAATGTCCTTTACAGTTAATCGCTATGCCAAAGAAGAGCCAATTACTGGCGACTCGGAAGCACATCAAATTCATACGGCTTTAGTAGAGCCAAAAATAGTGAAGGTAATTCAGGCTGCAATTGATCAGCATCGTGGGAGCTAGCCAACTAGAAGTTCGTTTTGGCTCTAATTTTTATTTTTCAAACTAGTTAAAGGACATATTTATGCCCTCTGTAAACTCTGCGCTTGGTATAACTGAAGTTGTTTTTAGGGATGCCCATCAGTCACTTTTTGCGACGCGTATGCGTATAGATGACATGTTACCCATTGCTGAAAAGCTTGATCAAATTGGCTACTGGTCAATGGAGTCATGGGGTGGAGCAACCTTTGATTCCTGTATTCGGTTCTTGGGTGAAGACCCCTGGGATCGTATTCGTGAAATTAAAAAAGCCATGCCTAACACGCCCCAGCAAATGTTGTTTAGAGGTCAGAATATTCTAGGTTATCGTCATTATGCTGATGATGTAGTAGAAAAGTTTGTTGAACGTGCGGCTTTTAACGGTATTGATGTATTCCGTGTGTTCGATGCCATGAACGATATGAGAAACTTAAAAACAGCATTGCGTGCGGTTAAGCAAGTCGGTAAACATGCTCAGGGTACTATTTCTTATACAGTTAGCCCGGTGCATACCATTGACCTTTGGGTTGATCTTGCCCGACAGCTTGAAGATGCCGGCGCGGATTCAATCTGTATTAAAGATATGGCGGGGCTATTAAACCCCTATGTGGGCTATGAGCTGGTTTCAAAAATTAAGAAGGCAGTTGCTATTCCATTGCAGCTGCACTGTCATGCCACAACCGGTATGTCCACTACCACGATTACCAAATGTGTTGAGGCGGGTATTGATAATGTAGATACCGCTATTTCATCAATGTCTATGACCTATGGTCACTCAGCTACGGAATCCGTTGTTTCAATTTTTAAGGATTCGAAGCGGGATACAGGCTTAGATATTGGTAAGTTAGAAGATATTGCTGCTTACTTCAGAGATGTTCGCAAAAAATATGCGCAGTTTGAAGGTTCTTTGCGAGGTGTTGATTCACGAATCTTAGTGGCTCAGGTACCTGGTGGTATGTTGACCAATATGGAATCACAGCTTCGTCAGCAGGGTGCTGAAGACCGTTTGGATGAAGTTCTATCTGAGATCCCAAGGGTGCGTGAAGACTTAGGTTTTATACCGCTGGTAACACCGACCTCGCAAATTGTAGGTACTCAGGCGGTTCTTAATGTTATGACCGGTGAGCGCTATAAGTCTATTTCAAAAGAAACTCAGGGTATTCTTAAGGGTGAGTATGGGGCAACTCCTGCACCCGTCAATAAGGACCTGCAAGAAGAAGTACTTGGCGACAATGAAGAGGCGATAACCTGTCGTCCAGCGGATAATATTGAGCCAGAGCTCGAGTCTTTAACCATTGAGTTAGAAGGCTTATCGGCTGAACATGGCTTTAGCCTTACTTCGAGTGAGGGGCAGATTGATGATGTATTGACCTATGCCTTATTCCCGCAGGTTGGTTTAAAGTTCTTACAAAATCGCGATAACCCCTCAGCCTTCGAGCCTGTCCCTACGGGCAAGGCATCTGCACCGAAAACCGATGCGGGTGATGAAATTTACACAGTCGAGGTAGAGGGTAAGTCCTATACAGTGACTGTTAACGAGGGTGGTGATGTCAACGGTATTGTTGCAGTTGGGGCTTCAACTTCTAGTAATTCAACCGCTGTTCCTGCAACGGGCGGTGAGCCGGTTGCAGCGCCGCTAGCTGGCGATGTGGTTAAGTTGCTGGTTAAGCCAGGACAAAAGGTTTCAGAAGGCGAGGGCCTAGTTATTCTTGAAGCCATGAAAATGGAAACCTCGGTGAGTGCGCCATCAGATGGCACAGTGGTTGAGGTTAGGGTGCAGGCGGGTGATAGCTGTACTGTGGGCGATGTTTTAGTGACTCTGGCATAGGAAGTTAGCGAATGGAAAATCTTCTTAGTTTATGGGCCAGTTCAGGTCTTGCGCAAATAGTTGGTGGCCAGTTAGTTATGATGCTGGTGGGTTTTGTGCTGCTATATTTAGCAATCAGCCGAGGGTTTGAGCCCTTGCTACTTGTACCCATTGGCTTCGGCACAATTTTAGCTAATATGCCTGGAACAGATTTTCTTGAGGCGGGTGGGTTGCTTTACATGATATATCATGCAGGCATCGAGACCGGCTTATTCCCCTTGCTTATATTTATGGGCGTGGGTGCAATGACTGATTTTGGCCCCTTGCTGGCAAACCCCAAAACCCTTTTGTTAGGTGCAGCTGCTCAGGTAGGTATTTTTACCACCGTGATCGGTGCGGTGGCAATGAGTTACTTTGGCATTCTTGATTTTAGTATTGGTGATGCGGCTTCTATCGGCATCATTGGAGGTGCTGATGGGCCAACGGCGATATTTGTAACCAGTAAGTTGGCACCTGATCTACTTGGTCCAATTGCGGTAGCTGCCTATTCCTATATGGCGTTGGTGCCAATTATTCAGCCACCTATTATGAGGGCCCTGACTACTGAGTCAGAGCGTCGCATTGCTATGGTTCAGTTGCGTCCAGTTTCCAAAACTGAGCGAATCGTTTTTCCCTTAACGCTTCTGGTGTTAGTGGCTATGATTTTACCCGCTGCAGCGCCGCTTTTGGGTATGTTTTGCTTTGGTAATCTGATGCGCGAATGCGGTGTTGTCAATCGATT
>JABBBH010000002.1 GCA_018607525.1 SAR92 clade bacterium | reverse complement strand
TTATGTCTATATAAAATCTTTCTATGATCTGGCGGGCAATTTATTTAATCATAGGTACCACTATCACTCCTCCTCCTCCTCCTCCTACTTCACTGCCGGCGATAGCCATCAAACAGAAGTGCCTGTGGTTACAGGCCATAATTTAACTCAGGGTACAGAGGCTGTGGCCACTAATGCGTCTCTGATTGTTTACTGGGATAAGCCATTAAATAGCCTCTGTGTTAATGCAGAGACAGTTACTTTAACCAGTGATAGCGGTGATGTAATACAGGGCACCGTAGGTTATGGTTATTATGATAGTCGACTACGCATATTCTTGAATCCGGTTAATAACCTAGCGGCCAATACAGCCTACAAACTCACCCTATCGGGCGTCTGTGATCTAACGGGTCAGGTATTAGATGACTACAGTCTTAGCTTTAGCACCGGTGATACTGTGGATACTTCAAAACCCAGTATACGCAGTTTTCAGCCGAGTCATGATTCTACTTTGGTACCGATTGACTCGCAAATTAGCATTACCTTTAATGAGCTTTTGAATATAGAGCGTTTTAAAGATTCTGTAAGCCGCGGCTATATCAAAGTAACCAGCCCCTTGGGCAATATAGCGGGCAACTGGGTATTTGATGTTGTAGAGGGTGCTACGAGGGCTGTGTTTACACCATTAAATGCCCTGCCTGGTGATAGTCGGATTGATGTCACACTTAAGTATCTTAGTGATCAGGCGGGTAATTACCACGACCATGATGGTGGATGGCGCTTATATTTTTCTACCGCGGTTGGTGGATGATGATTTATAGGAATAATTATGCTTAATAGAAATAGGATTTTAATACTCTGTCTTATTGTTTTTGGCTCAGTGGTGCTTTTTTTATTTATATCTGAGGATCATCAAAGAATTGACGGTGCTAATAGGGTTTTGGGGCAAAATAGTACTGAGGTTCGTATTTATCAGCAACCTACGAATACGGAGACAATATTATATGAGGAAAAAAAGCCAGTACCTTCAATGAGGGAAGTTTTGCCCGATGAAAACAAGTTGCAAAATAATGAGAAAGAAATAGGTCTATTGATTGAGGAGTACCACAATAATTTGACTAATCCAGCTGTACGACAAGCACTGGAACAGAAAATTAATCAGCTGAAGCCCCAGTATAAGGAACAGGTTTTGGCCAAAGTGAAGAAGGCTTTAGCTTCTGGCTCTGAATCGCAGTAGTAGTGGTTAGTTATTTTATGACTGGTGCCTGTTCGCGAACCGGAACCAGTAGGCTGTGTCGGGCGATATCCACAATCGGCAGTTCCTGGTATTTTTCTTTTAATGCCCATTTGGCATAGCGCTGGTTAAATTTGCGGTACTTTAGCACCGCTGTCATGGTTATGGGGCTCTGAGCCCAAGCTGGCACTGAAAAATTGTAGCTAACAATATCTGATTCACCGGCGGCAATAACATTTTTGTAGGTTTCGCCGACGCGATTAAACAGGTCGTGTTGCCAGATTTGGTTGCCAAAGCGATCTATGGGTTGTGAGCGGTAAAAATAGGCCTCGGGGTCAACTTGTAGGTCATCTTGCAAAAAACCACTGTGGTAAATTAGCGCGCCACTGGCATCACTTACCACAAATTCTAGCCATGCTTGGTTGATATCTACGGTGCCCCCTGGAAAGTTATGTCCGACGCCACTATTGGTCACAACTACGCGAATTTTTGTTGTTTCATTGAGGTAGAAGTAAGCTGGTGTTTCGGTTTGGGCTCGCAGTGATTCATCTATATGCTGTGTTGATTGGGTGGCGTCTTGGCGATGAGGCGGCTCTATACTGACACGCATTTTATTGCTCTGCAAAAATTTAACGGTTGCCCGTAGCTGATCTATATCGCCATTCAGTGTTGGCATCATGGTATTGGCTCCGGGAAAGTGATGAGCGCGCACCTGTCCCGATTGGTTTGCCGATGGATCTTTGCTGTTTACTAGGGGCATATGACAGTCGTGACAGCGGGTAAATGTTTGTTCGGCAAAACTGTGATGGCTCTGTTTTGAGAATGGGCTTTGCAACCAAGCGGTGTATTCGTCTTGCATCTTGACCCAGCCCCAGTTATTCATACCGCGATCCATAAACTGTACATGGCATGTGGCGCAGTGTTCTGATGACTGCAAAACATCCCTACTCATATCCCGTTTATGTTGCTGTGGCTTAATACGTAGCAAAAAATGGTGCAGTGATTTTAGAATATTGTTTTGGCTAGCATAAAATAAGTAGGGCTGATGAGGGGAATACTGGTAGCTGGCGACACCTTTAAGGTGTACGGCTTTGGATATATTGTGGCAACTAAGGCAGCTAATGCCTTCATTAAATGCGCTGGTGTCAGCAATGCCGCCATGGGTTCCCCCTTCGGAGAGTTGCCCCGTCAATAGTGCGACGGGGGCATGGCAACCCTCACAGTAACGGGTGGCAACCATGCCTTTGTTGTCGGCTAGCAGGGAGATATTGGTTACATAGGCGGGGTCTGAGGCCGCCTGCTTGTGCATCGAGCTATACCATTGTTTGGCAATCTGCCCGTGGCAGTCGGCACAGGTTTCCGATCCGGCAATAAATGCTGGTTGTATAAATGCCGATGCTTCAGTTTCAGTCTGACTGGGTCGAAAGGGGTGTTTGCTGTGGTCGTAATACTGGTAGTCGGCGACTGCGGCTGTGCCTGTCGGGCTATTTTGGTATGTAGCGCTGTAAACAAATGTGAGTGCTAAAGATAATCCCACTGTGTATAGGCTGGCAATAATGGGCAGGGTTTTTAGTTTATTGGGCAGGCTTGGAAAGTAGTCTGTTCTCTCTTGTGGATGCGACGCAGACGATTTTTTTTCACCACTGGCGCTGGTTTTAGCTAGCCCTCGGTTCTTTTTTTGCAGGTAGTAAATATGTGTAAGACCGTGGACGATTAAAATAACCACGGAGCCACAGGCGACAATCATATGATGGCTTAATAGGTGCGCCTCGGATTCCAATCGGCCCACCCAAATAATCCGCAGCCCGCTGTAGCTGAGGTAACCAAACAGTGCGATTAATAGGACCCCAGATAGCATGGACCCTGCTCTGCGCATACCCAATGTGCGTTTAAAGTGGGTAAGGGTAAATATAACCAAAATAGCAACAAACAGTATTCCAGTAACGCTGTGAATCATTGTCAACCACTGGTTAAATACGTTGTGCACAGGCCATAGCCAAGTGATAAGGCTGGATAATATTAGGCTGAGGTAACTGGCGTAGAGCCAGTAGTTATGGCGTTTTTCAACAGAAACAAGGCTCGCATTGTGCTGTTTAGGGTTTTTCATGGTGACAGATAATCCATTATGCTGTGGTCGGTTTGTTTCAGTAGTGCGGCTATTGCTTGCCAGCGCTGGGTTGCCGCTAGCTGTGGGTTTTGTGCGCGCCCTACCAATATTTCGCGGTATTTACTTGCTGTGCCATAGGTCTGAATTAAATCAATGGCTGCTGCTTGGACAGCACTTGGTTTTTTTGCCAGCGTAAATGCCAACTCCAAGCCATAAATTTTGTTGTATTTGACGGCTTGTTCTAAGGCATAGCGGCGTAATAGGGGTTGTTGTGAGCGGTCTTTTATCATGCGGATAAGCCACTGATCGGCACTGTGGCTGGGATGTTTTGCCAAGGCTTGTAAAGCCACAAATTGTTGCTGATGGTCATCTTTGTGCAATAGTGAAACTAGCCAATTTATAGGTGGGCTGGTGATTTTTGTGGCTGGCGTTTTAAGCCAGCAGGCAAGCGCCTGCAAAATCAATGGGTGTTTTTTAATATTATCCTGTGTAAACCAGTTGTGGGTTGGTTTTAGCATTGGGGCTTTTTGTGCAATACAGAGTTGCAAAAGTTCTGCCGCCCAATGGTTAGTTGCAATATCACCTACTAATACCGCCAGTTGTTCAGAGCCTTGCTGTTGAATATGAGTTATTAGTAATTGACGGGTCTGCGACTGTGCCATTAGGCGTTGCATATCGTTAATTTTTGCTCGATAGCCATTGGCCAATAAACTTCCAAGCAGGTTCAGTTTTACAGCCACAGGTTGCCGATAAAAATGCCACGATTCTAGATCCTGTTGAGGCTGGTAGTTACGAGCTAGAATTTCTAGTGATGCCATAGCTATATGCTTATCTGGATGAGTGATATAGCGATTGAGATAGGTTTTTGTCTCGGGTAATTTTAGTTTAGCTAACAGTCTAAGTGTCGGTACTACCCATTCGCCATGTTGATAGGCTTGCTGTTTTAGCGCCTGAGTGACTTTCGCAAAGTGACTAAGAACAGCATTGTGACTAAAAACGGCGTCGCCCTCGCCTGACAACAGTTCTGTGGCAATAGCAAACTGTTGTCCGATGGCTTTTTGTGGAGCAGTGTAGAGATAAGAGTGCAATAACCTGTCCAGTTCGGCATAGTTGAGCCGTTTTAAGGCAATTAAGCTATGGGCTATCAGTACACTGTCTTGGGGAAATCCTTGGATTGCTTTCAGTAGCGGATCAATGGCACTTTGGTGGCGGATCAACCCCAATGCGCGAGCGCTATTGATGCGTACGTCGTCGGATTTACTGTGGCTAAGTTTATGCGCCAATGGCATCACCGCGCGATAGGATTCTGCTTCTGCCAGTGCCCTTGTAGCGCAAATTTGCACAGTCTGATCTGAGTCATCCAATAGCCGCACCAGAGCGGGAATACTCAGTCGTTTATGTTTTATCATCGCTTCTTCTTCAGCAAAAAAATGTTCAAAGGTTGCGGCCACTTCACAGCGCACCTCTGGGTCGCTATCTTTGGTAAGTTCGATTAGCCAGCGAGCGGATAGTTCATGTTCCAAGTGTTTTAATGCTTTAACGGCACTTAGTCTCAGTTGCTTTTGGGGTTGATCCAGTGCTGTTTTTACAATGGGCAGGGCAAATTCTCCTGACAATTGATAGGTCGCCTCTATCACTGCCAGTTTTAATGGTTGATCGCCTATCTCAAAGATAGCCTGTAGCAAGTTCGCAACATTGGTTTGCCAGTTGGATTTTTGTCTGTCCACAAACCGCTGAGCGGATTGAATAAACGCAATTTGTGCCTCGGTATCCAGTGCCAGAAAAAATTGTATTAGAGGATCTGTTGTAATTTGCGTGGTTTTTTTTGAAGGCAGAGCGCGCTGGGTTCCATCGCGCTTGAGTTGCCAGTACAGGCCGGTGTCTAGATTGGCATGCAGGGTACGTTGACCATCGGGCCAGTCAACTTCAATATTTACGCTGGGTTTATTGTTGGCAACCGCAAAATGTAGTCTAGGGGTGCTCTGAGAGAGATAACCAGATTTAGCGAAATATCTTTTTGCCGTCACTGAATCTGTGCCTTTTAAGTGGACGCGAGCACCCAGTGGTGAATAATCATGGGAATCCAACTCGATGCCTATCCAGGATTGTTGCGCTGGCGATTGGTTGATTAGTAACCGAACAAAATCATTATTCTGTATTGTTAGTACATCTATGTTGCCATCATGATTAAAATCAGCACTGACAACAGCCCGCGTTGGCGAGGGTTGATTAGCAGTAAAAACGCTCTTTGCAAATGGTTTTGGGTATGGATCCACAGTTTGCTGTGATCCGCGGTTTATCCATAGGCTATCGGGCTGTGCTACGGTGGCGTACGGAGAATCCATATTCACAACCGATGCGCCATTGCCTATAAAAAGATCGGCAAAAAAATCATTATTAAAATCGGCTAAAACAGCGCCCCAGCCATGCTGATAAAGTTTTGCATTGCTGGCCACACCTAGCTCCCAAGTCATATCCGATAAAATACTCTTGGTGTTTTCTTTAGGTTGCCGATCGCCATATGAATTAAGTAATAACTTTGGCGGTGCCCCTGCTGGAGATGAGATGACAATATCTAGATCACCGTCATTATCTATATCATCAGCGGTGGCACTGTGAGCCCCAGATGCGCTGGCAACTCTATATATTGCAGTGTCTTCGCGGAATATTTTATCTTGTTTATCTGGGTTTAAAGTCGAGTTATTAATAAACAGGCGGTTGGGTGCGCCGCGACTATTTAGCACCAGCAAATCTGGGCGATTATCCTGATTAATATCTAGCCATAGTGCCGATTGGCCGCGACCATTACTATCTTCTACGCCCACAGATAGGGCATTTTCAACAAATTTAAGGTTACCTTTGTTGCTGTATAGGCGATTTGCCTGGCTGTCATACAGGCTTGGGTCGAAGGCACTATATGAGTCTGCATAACCGCTGTGCTGTTCGAGTACAAGAGAACCCTTTTGAAACTGTAAGTAGTTGGTGACATAGATATCCACCATGCCGTCACCATTGTAGTCGGCAACGGCAGCCGAGGTTGACCAGCTTGGATTGTCGAGTATTCCTGCCATTTCTGAGCCATCGACAAATTTACCTGTGCCATCGTTGAGCAAAAGCTGATTGGGGCCGATATTTGTGATAAAAATATCTTTGTCGCCATCATTGTCAAAGTCAGCTGTGGCACAGCCCATAGGCCATTTAGCTGTTGGAATTCCTGAGGTATGAGTTATGCCTTCAAACTGTCTGCCCTGTTTATTTCGCCACAGGCTATTGCCGGCATGGGATTTACTCCACCAGGCAGAGCGGCCATAGAAGCGATGTTCGCCACTGCCACCAACAATAAGAATATCTTCCCAGCCATCGCCATCGGCATCCAAGATACAGGCACCGCCGCCGGTAACCTCTCGGATATCGGTGAGTTTTTTACTGCTCTGCCGATGGGCAACAATCAGCCCCCACTGCAGAGATTGTTCGCTAAATATAATAGGGGTTTGATTTTTATGGTTTGTATTGCTCGGATTTATTTCTGCGGGGGGAAGATAAAATTTAGGCGGAGCTATCAATTTAACAGCCAAGGCCAACACCATCGCCAACAGGATTAAAGCGCCTAGGGATACGACTATTTTTTTCGGTGTATTAGATAAGTACAAATTGGCTTCCTGCCTAAGGCGATCACAGCATTCCTATGCTTTTTGATAGACGCCTTTGTATAAATGACCTTTAGTGTAGCCTGAAAATACTTATCCGTGCGAAGGCTCCTAATACAGCAACGGTTAATTCAAGATCCCTCATTAAATTTAGACTAATTGAGCTTCAAATAGACTATTTTTTAGTTTGGAGTTGGACAAGCCCACTATAACTGAAGGCATGCTTGTAGAGATTGCTGTTTTTATTTCAACTTAGTCGCCGCTAACTGCACCCAGTCATCCTCTAGCGAAGCCGGCTCAAACTTGAATTGTTGCGAATAGGCGGCTGAAACCTGATCAATTTGATGGCTGAGTATGCCGGATAGGCAAAGCTGACCCTTAGGAAGGGTAAGCGCGCTAATTTGTTGCGCTAAATCAATTAACGGCTTGGCTAAGATGTTGGCTACCATAATATCCGCTTTGGCCTCGGCCGGTATTTGCTCTGGCAGCAACGTGATAAGGCGTTCATCGGGTATTCCATTGCGTTGAGCATTGTCACGGCTGGCTAACAATGCCTGAGGGTCATTGTCTATTGCCCAGACTTTTTCAGCTCCTAGTAACAGGGCGGCTATACCCAAAATACCTGAGCCACAACCAAAGTCGATAACCGTTTTGCCCTCGAGAGGTTGTTTTTCTAGCCAGTTGAGGCAAAGCATGGTGGTAGGGTGGCTGCCGGTGCCAAAAGCCAGTCCAGGGTCAAGGCGCAAATTCACCGCATTTGGCTCAGGTGCATCTAGCCAGCTAGGACATATCCAGAGTCGGCCTTCACTGCAGGGAATAGGTTTAAAGTGCTTTTTCCATTCCTGTGACCAATCCTTGTCTTCCACCAACTGCCATTCGGCTTTAATGGAAAAAGGCAATACAGCATTAACTTGTTCAATAATGGCGGCGGTATTGACTGAAGCGGAGAAAAGGGCGGTGAGAATACAGCTATCCCAGAGAGGAGTTTCCCCTACGCCGGGCTCTAAAATGGGCTGATCTGCGGCATCTTGCAATGTCACAGAAACTGCCCCCGTATTCAGAACAGAATCTTCTATCTGTTCCGTTTGCTGGGGCGTTGCCTCTATATTAAGCTGAATCCACTGACTAGAATCCATAGTAAGCACTCACTTTTTGTTATTGCTCTATGGAAAAAATCGATTAAAGTCCGAGCTTTTTCTCTAGATAATGGATATTCACGCCGCCTTTTTTGAATTCTTCATCGCGAACCAAATCAGCATGAAGATCAATGTTGGTTTTAATGCCATCAATAACCATTTCATCCAGTGCATTACGCATGCGTGAAAGGGCAGAATTTCTATCGCGACCATAGGTAATAATCTTACCAATCATCGAATCATAGTTAGGCGGCACGCTGTAGCCATTGTAAATATGGGAATCTACACGCACACCATTTCCGCCGGGGGCGTGATAGGTCTTGATCGTGCCTGGTTGCGGCAAGAAAGTTTTGGGGTCTTCAGCATTGATACGGCATTCGAATGAGTGACCACGGAAAACAATATCTTCCTGTTTTGTGCTTAACGTTTTACCGCTAGCAATAGTCAACTGCTCTTTGATAATGTCGATACCCGTAATCATTTCAGATACAGGATGCTCTACCTGAACACGGGTATTCATTTCAATAAAGTAGTAATGTCCGTCTTCATACAGGAATTCAAAGGTACCCGCACCGCGATAGTTCATTTGAACACAGGCCTCAACGCAGCTCGCAAATACTGCCTGTCTAGCATCTTCAGGGATGCCTGGCGCAGGCGCTTCTTCGATAACTTTTTGATGGCGACGTTGCAGTGAACAGTCTCGATCCCCGAGATGAATAGCATTACCTTGACCGTCGGAAAGAATCTGAACCTCGACATGTCGTGGATTCTGCAGGAACTTTTCCATGTACACAGTACCATCACCAAAGGCTGCAGCAGCCTCGGTTTTAGTAATAGCAACGGAGTTTACTAAGCTTTCTTCATTCTCAACTACACGCATGCCGCGGCCACCGCCGCCAGCTGCTGCCTTAACAATAACAGGATAGCCAATCCGCTGAGCGGTTGCGCGAAGTTCATCAGGGTCTTCTGATAAGGGGCCATCAGAGCCAGGCACTGTTGGAACACCGGCAACCTTCATAGCCTTAATGGCAGCAACCTTGTCACCCATGGTGCGAATAGTTTCCGCTTTTGGGCCAATAAAGGTGAAGCCACTGTTTTCGACCTGCTCTGCAAAATCTGCATTTTCAGCCAAAAAACCGTAGCCTGGGTGAACAGCTTGTGCGCCCGTAATTTCCATAGCGCTAATAATAGCTGGAACATTGAGGTAACTTTGTGGTGATGGGTTGGGTCCAATACAGACAGCCTGATCTGCTAGCTTTACATGTTTCAGCTCGGCATCGATTTTGGAGTGAACAGCCACAGTCTTAATACCAAGCTCTTTACAGGCGCGAAGTATTCTCAGGGCAATTTCGCCACGGTTGGCGATAAGCACTTTATCCAGCATATTGCGTTTCCTAGCAGCGATTAAACAATAGTAACAATAGGTTGATCGAACTCAACGGCTTCACCGTCTTCGATCAAAATTGCACCGATGGTGCCGGCTTTGTCGGCTTCAATTTGATTCATCATCTTCATAGCTTCAATAATACAAATCACATCGCCAGCGGCTACAGTTTGTCCAACGGAAACAAACTGTGGTGAATCGGGAGCTGGTGAAGCATAAAATGTACCCACCATTGGTGATTTAACTGCATGGCCAGCAAGTTCTTCGCCAGCCGGAGCAGCGGCTTCAGCTGCTGCGATTGGCGCAGGGGCTGCTGCAACAGGAGCTGCAATTGGGGGAGCGGCATAGGTTACTGCTGTAGCGCCACGACTAATTCGTACAGATTCTTCGCCCTCATTAATTTCAAGTTCATTAATGTTTGATTGTTCTAGCAATTCGATTAATTTTTTTACTTTACGAATATCCATCCTGCGCTCTCAATAGTTAGGAGTTAAATTTAAGTTTTTGTAAGTACTGCCTGTAAGGCCAGTTGATAGCTGTTTGCACCAAAGCCACAGACAACACCATCAGCAATATCTGAAAAATAGGAGTGACGTCTAAATTCTTCTCTCGCATGTACATTAGAGAGGTGAACTTCAATAAAAGGAATAGCCACGCCTAATAGGGCATCACGAAGTGCAACACTAGTATGCGTGAAAGCCCCCGGGTTGAAAATTATGTAATCGACATCTTCTTGCTTGGCATCATGTATGCGTTGAATAAGGTCGTGTTCAGCATTGCTTTGATAGCAAAGTAGGCTATGTCCTGCCTGTTCCGCTGTATGGGCAAGCTGTTGATTGATTTGCTCAAGGGTCTCTACGCCATACTTCTCTGGCTCGCGTGTACCCAGCAAGTTGAGATTAGGTCCGTTTAGAATAAGTAATTGTGACATTTAGTCCCCAACCAATGCGTTATTTGGCGGTAAGTCTGCACTAAAAACTATAGGCTGTCTATATTTTATAAGAATAATTAGAATTTAAGCGAAGATAGCAGAAATTTGCGGTATTTTCTCGTATTTTATAGGTACTTATAATTCATAGACGACCATGATAAGGCGTTTTTTGTGTATTTCAGTGCAAAAACCCACTTATTAGACGCAAAATTGCGTAAAATTACGGAAAATCTTCGAAAAGCAGTTAAGTTGTCGCTAGAATACAAATCTTTGTACGGTAATAAATAATAAGAAAAAATAATTTTAAAAGAATTTAGAGTATTTTAGCGCTATATTTTCCGATTTTACTGCTATTTTGTGGTTTTTTGGTAATAAAATATGACAATGTCGGTATATGGGCGATCAAAGTGGCATGAAATTAGTGTATTACGCTCTGATATACGTCTATTTTCTTTTAAAAGGCAAAAAAACGCTAAAGCTGGCTAATTTTATCCACCAATAAGCTTTCGGTGAGTATTTGCGGCAATACCTCGGCTTCCTTTGAGTCGCTTGAGAAAAGCAAATAAAGAGGCACACCATTACGATTGTATTGGTTAAGCAATTGGGTGATCTGGGGGTCTTTAAAGGTCCAGTCACCTTTTAAGTAAGTCACATTATTTGATTTCAGGCTAGCGAAAAATTTATCCCCCATGGCAACACGCTCATTAACTAGGCAGGTAATACACCAGTCAGCGGACATATTCACAAATACTGCAGCGCCCTGATTCCTTAATGCATCTAAACGCTGGGGTGAGTAATCTTGCCAGGGTTGAACCTGTTCACGCTGATTAAGCTGTTTTTCCGTTACAACCACTGCCGCGACCAGCGCTAGCACCGCTAGCAATTTACTAATAAAAATTGCACCTGATGAGTTTACTTTGGTTGCCAGTTGCCACAGCCAAATTGCTAGCACCATGAGTACCAAGCCAGTAACAACTGCGATAACAACATCAACTCCGGTTTGTCTACCCGCTACCCATAGTAACCAAAGGGCTGTTAGGTACATGGGGAACGCCAAAAATTGTTTTAGATTTTCCATCCATTGCCCGGGCTTAGGGAGTTTTGATGCTAGTGATGGGATCAATGTCAGCGCTACAAAAGGTAGTGCCATACCCAGTCCTAAAAAGGCAAAAATCAACAGTGCGACGCTACTATTTTGCGAAATAGCAAAGCCCAGTGCCGGCCCCATGAAGGGCGCTGTGCAGGGGCTAGCCACTGTTGTTGCCAGTACGCCAGTCATAAACGATGAAGCAAGATCTTTGCTAGTGCTTGTGCTTTGCCCCACGGACATAAGCCCAGTGAAAATTTGCATATAGCCCGACAGGCTGAGCCCTAAAAAGGTAAATAAATAAACCAAAAAGATGACAAATCCAGGTGACTGTAATTGAAACCCCCAACCAATGGCTTCACCGCCTGCGCGCAATGAAAGCATGAGGCCAGCAATGGCAACAAAACTCAATACCACGCCTAATGTATAGGCGAGTCCATGCTGTTTTCTAGCCGAGGACGTTTGATGTTGCTGTGTAAAGCTAAGTACTTTGATTGAAAGAATAGGAAATACACAGGGCATCAAATTAAGAATTAATCCGCCGACAAGAGCAAAGATTAAAATTAACCCCAAAGAGAAACTGGGTTGAGATGGTTCCGAAGTAGCGGGCGATTTCTTGGCAGGCTCGCTCAGAGTTGTAATACCGCTAGTGGTATCAACGGTTAATAATTCTTTGCGCGGCGGATAGCAGAGCCCAGCATCTGCACAGCCCTGTGATTCAATCTCAACAGAAATGACAGGCAGCCTGCTAGTAAAAGGGACTTCCACTGTGGTTGTGCCGTAGTAAACAACAACGTCCGCTTCAAAATACTCGTCCCACTTTTGCCGGCCCTCAGCAAAAAGCGGGGTATCTAGGCTAAGCTCGTCTGATACAGCTTTAAACTTAAAGCTTTTTTGGTAAAGGTAGTAATTATCGGCAATATCCCAGTTGAGAATAAGACGATCATCACTTAATTCCGCCTGAAGCTGAAAGGCCTGATGAACGGGTAAAAATGTCGGGCCACTGTTAGTAAAATCGTTACTTTTTGAGACCGCGCTGATACTTGTCGGCGCTATTGTCGTAGAAAAAGTGTCTGCAAAGCTTGGCGCTCCAAGAAGCGAGGAAGCTAAGATAAGCAGTTTAAGCAGTGATTTCATTAGCAGTGCCTTTATTGCAAGTTAAATACTGTTTACGTTACTTTAACATTTTTGCACCACATGCGTGATAAACTAAAACAGAATTATGGCGAATAAAACATCAAGAGGAAAATCATGAAAAAAATTGCCTTTATTATTGTTGCTACCTTTATGGGTGGGTTAATACAGCCGGCTATTGCAGGTCATCATAAACTGCAAAAATTGACTGTGGATATGGCCACAATTCGAGCGCCCATTCCCGGGCATTCCATGACGGCGGCCTTTCTAACGATTAATAATGCTGGCAAAGATAGCTGCAGACTGACCAGTGCGGGCTCAGAATTTGCTGAAAAAATTGAATTTCATACTCATCAGCACGTCAACGGTATGATGAAAATGAGACCGATAGAATCTGTAGAGGTCGCTGCGAATAGCACCCTAGAATTTAAGCCCGGCGGACTGCATTTAATGCTATTTGGTGTAAAAGAGGATCAAGCCGAATCGGCAGACATAACCCTAGGGACTGATAACTGTGGCGAGATAACATTTAATGCGCCAATAAAATCCATTAAATCAGCGCCCGCTAAGGCAATGCATCATTAATTAACAAGCTGGCTGTATTGCCTCGCTTCTGTGGCGAGGCTAGGCGCGGTGACTGACAATACCCTGTTGAGTGGCCAAAAATAGAATATCAGCCGGTTTTAAAGCAAATAAACCATTAGTGACTACGCCGGTAATATGATTGATCTTTTCTTCTATATTGCAGGATGAAGCCATGGGATATAAATGATGCACATCGAGGATAATATTGCCGTTGTCGGTAATAACACCTTCTCTCCATACTGGATCGCCGCCTAATTTTACCAGCTCGCGAGCCACATGGCTGCGTGCCATAGGAATCACTTCCACAGGCAGCGGGAAAGTACCCAGCGAATCCACCCATTTACTTTCATCCGCAATACAGACAAATTCTTTGGCAACCGCAGTGACGATTTTTTCTCGGGTGAGTGCCGCGCCGCCGCCTTTAATTAGCTCTAATTTTGGATTGGCTTCGTCGGCACCATCAATATAAATAGTGACTTCATCGACCTGATTAAGGTCAAACACGTCAATGCCGTGCGATCGAAGACGTTCTGCCGAGCCTTCAGAGCTAGCGACCGTGCCTGCAAAAAGATGTTTATGTTCTGCAATTTGATCGATAAAGCAGTTGGCGGTAGAGCCAGTACCAATGCCGACAATGCTATCCGCTTGTATTTTTGTTAGGCAGTATTCCACTGCAGCCTGTGCAACGGCTTGCTTAAGTTGATTTTGATTCACGGATAACCTCAATAAGCTGATATTTTTATTGTTTTTATATTAACATGACGTCTTAGCTAAATCATTACGGAAAAAGCATGTCGCAAAATTATGTACAAAAAATTCAAGATGCCGATATTTATGATCTGGCAATTGAAACGCCGATTGATGACGCGCCTCTTTTGTCTCAGCGCTTGAATAATCGGGTTTTGTTAAAAAGAGAAGACTTACAGCCAGTTTTTTCTTTTAAATTGCGCGGCGCCTATAATAAATTACTGAATCTTTCAGAGGAGCAATTAGCCACGGGTGTTGTGGCAGCCTCCGCTGGTAATCATGCTCAGGGTCTTGCCTTAGCGGCAAAAAAAATGGGTATAGCGGCAACGATTGTTATGCCGCGAACCACGCCTAGAATTAAGGTTGATGCAGTGCGCGCCCGTGGCGCTGAAGTAGTATTGGTTGGCGACAGTTATGATGAAGCAGCCGCTCATGCTACCGAATTAGTCAAACAGCAGGGCCTAACCTATATCCATCCTTTTGATGATCCAGATGTGATTGCAGGTCAGGGTACCATTGGTAAAGAAATTCTCAATCAACACCCTGAACCGCTAGACGCAATTTTTATTGCTGTGGGTGGAGGTGGACTCTGTGCTGGTGTAGCTGTCTATATTAAACAATTGCGCCCAGAGATAAAAATCATTGCCGTTGAGTCGGATGATGCTGCCTGCTTGGATGCCGCGCTAAAGGCGGGTGAGCGAGTAGTTCTGGATCAGGTGGGTATTTTTGCAGACGGTACAGCGGTTGCACAGATTGGCGAAGAGACATTTCGGCTATTAAAAGATTTAGTCGATGAAGTCATTACTGTCAGCACAGATGAAATTTGTGCGGCAATTAAAGATGTTTATAACGATACCCGTGCTATCTGTGAACCCTCGGGCGCCTTGGGTACTGCGGGTTTAAAAAAATATGTAGAAAAGCATGGTGTTAAGAACCAGACTCTTCTGTCTGTTCAATGTGGCGCCAATATCGACTTTGATCGTCTGCGCTATATTTCTGAGCGCACTCAAATTGGTGAGAAGCGTGAAGCTGTTCTCGCTGTAACCATTGATGAAAAGCCCGGCAGCTTCCAAACTTTTTGCGAAGTTTTGGGTCGACATGGCATCTCCGAATTTAATTACAGATACAGCGATGAAACACAGGCGCATATTTTTGTGGGTGTTCAGGTGGCAGGAGACGAAGACCGCTTTTCCCTAGTGGCCGATTTGCAGAAAAAAGGCTATGAGTTATCTGACTTAACCGATAATGAAATGGCTAAGTCGCATATTCGTCACATGGTCGGTGGTCGTGCCGCGAAGATTAAAGAAGAACAGGTATTTCGCTTTGAATTTCCTGAGCGCCCAGGCGCATTACTCAACTTTTTAGCCCAGTTGGGGGGTCGCTTTAATATCTCAATGTTTCATTACCGCAATCATGGGTCTGCGTTTGGCAGAGTGCTAGTGGGCCTTCAGGTCGCTGTGCAAGATCGCGCAGAACTTAAGGCATTTTTAGATGATTTAGGTTATCGCTATGCTGATGAAACTGATAATCCAGCCTATCAATTTTTCTTGAGCTAGCTCTTTGGGCTAGCCTTTCGGTTTAGATAGACAGGTATTCTTTTTCTGTAACTATGCCTGAAACAGGGATATCCCGAGGCTGAGGTTTGAGCGCTTTAAGTTCTTGAAAGCTATAGGCAAGCCCAATCAGTTTTGGCGAGGGGCTTGGCTTTTTAGCCGTAAATGCGAAGGTACGATCATAGAAGCCACCCCCCATACCTAGCCGATTGCCCTGTCGATCAAAGCCAACCAATGGCATTAAAATAAGGTCTAGGCTCCACGGCGGTGATAGCGTAGCACTTTTAATGCAGGGTTCCAGAATACCAAATCGATTACTTTCCAATGCGCTATTGGGTTTGACCTGCGCAAAGTGAACTCGATTTTGTTTAAAGGGATGTATAGCGGGTAAAAAAAGCTGTTTGCCCGATTTTTGGCAAATATCATAAATAATTGAGGGATTAACTTCGCCTTCATTGGCTAAATAAATAGCCACTCTTTTGGCGCGAAGAAAAAATGACTGCGAGCAAAGGTTGGCGGCGATTTGATCGGCCATAACCGCTTGCTGTTTTGGCGATAGTTCGCGCCGTTGGCTGCGTAATAGTTTTCGCGTTTTAGCCGTATCCATAGCATTTATTCTTATAAGAAAAGTAGCCCAGAGTGCCGCTGTCAACGTGGCCTTGAACCGAAAAGTTCAAGGGGGCGACTCCCGCAACAAATCAGGCGGTCCGACAAGCGGCATAGCGCAACATCGCTGACTAAGAGTTACCAAAAGGATAGTATCGGCTCAGGGACTTCTTGACTGGCAAACACTCCAGGATTGGAAAGCATTATACCAAAGCTTGGGCTACAAGCATTATTTTTTGGTTACAATTTAGGACTTAATGGTCAGTGATTTTAGTTTGTGATCTCAATAAGTGCAGAATCAATTTTTGAATTCATAGTTTGCAGCAAATCTGAGGCAAAGGAATTTTCTTTCGCAGAGGTTTCGGTAAGAATTAAATCGTGGGCTAGATTCAGTGCCGCCATAACCGCAATTCTTTCGAGGCCAATAATTTGCGAGCCGTTACGAATTTCTTCCATTTTTTCGTTGAGCAACTCAGCCGATCGCTCTAGCGCTTCTCGCTCTTCGGGCTGGCAGTTAACTTGGTATTCTTTGCCTAAAATGTAAATTTTAAGAGAGACAGTCGACATGATAGGTTACTCCGCACTCAGCGTTCTTAGGCGATCAATCATAACTTTGATTTTTTTACGTGCCGTTTCATTTTGCTCCAGCAGCGCGCCGCGTTCGCCCACTAATCCAGCCTCACGTTCACGTAAGGAGGCGTTTTCTCGCTTCAACTGTTGGCAGGTTGTGATAAGTTGATCGAGCTTTTGTTCAAATTCTTCCGTATCAGTCATGAGAGCAATCTTAATTTTATAGCAGTTCTGGTAGAATAGCTTACTATAGGCATTGCGACCAGCGTGGTCAATTCTAGAAAGCTAATCTGGAAGTAGAAATTATTCATAATGGCCATAGGTGCCATTATTTTTTATGAGGTGATACGGTGACATTTGAACAACTTGAAGATCTTTTCTATCAGCTAAAAATACAGGCAAGTGCGCCAGGATTTCATGGATTTCTCTGTGGAAGGCTGAGCTGTGGTGCTGTTGAGATGAAAGATTTAATTGACTGTTCCAGCCAATGGTTGGGTCTAGGAGATGAGGCGGCTAAGGGTGCGTTTAATGCCTTTGAAACATTCTACCAAGAAACCCTGAGTGACTTGCAGGATATAAGTTTTCTTTTTAAGCCGCTATTACCTGATGATGAGTTACCGCTGAGCGAGCGACTCGCTGCTGTAAGTGAGTGGTGCAAAAATTATCTCTCTGGAGTAGGTGAGGGTATGGGTGAAGAGTTTGAAGTGTCTGAAGACGGCAAAGAAGCGTTGCAGGACATTTCTGCCATCGGTCAAATTTCTACCGATTTTGAAGGTGGAGAAGATGAAGAAGAGGGTGAAAAGGATTATCTTGAGTTAGTTGAATATATTCGTATCGCTGTCCAGCTTATCTTTACCGACTTAGACCCGTCCGCAGAGACTGAGCCAGAGCCTACATTCCACTGAGGCTGAGTGAATCCAGTTGACCATGATTTCGAAAAAAGAATATGCGGCTAGGCGCAAAGATCTGATGTCGATGATGGCAGATAACAGTATTGCTGTTATCGCCGCTGCGCCCGAGAAGGTGCGTTCAAAAGATACACTTTATCCTTATAAACAAAGTACCAATTTTAGCTACTTAAGCGGTTTTTCAGAACCCTGTTCGGTGATGCTATTAATCCCAAACCGCCAACAGGGAGAATGCGTACTTTTTTGTCGAGACAAGGACCCATTGCGTGAAACTTGGGATGGTCTCCGTTTGGGTCCTATCGAAGCAAAGCAGGCGTTAGCGTTTGATGATGCATTTCCGATTGATGATATTGACGATATTTTGCCCGGTTTACTCGAGAGTAAAAACCATATTTATTATTCCGCTGGAAAGGACAAAGCATTTGATAAGCAGCTTATTCAATGGGTTGATGAAGTCACCCTAGACAAGGAATCGGACTCTGAACCCTGCTGTGAACAGGTGGACCTAGACCATCTATTGGCTGAATTGCGGCTCATTAAATCCGCCGCTGAAATTAAACTCATGCGCAAGGCGGCAGATATTTCAGCAGAGGCACATTGTCGGGCCATGCGCTTCTGTCAGCCAGGGCAATACGAGTATCAGTTGCAGGCAGAAATAGAACATCAGTTTATGATGTCTGGCGCAACTGGCCCCGCCTATACCAGCATTGTCGGCGGTGGCAAAAATGCCTGTATTCTGCACTACATAGAAAACCAGTCAGCTTTGAAATCAGGAGATCTGGTACTGATTGATGCCGGCTGTGAATATCAGAATTACGCTGCGGATATCACCAGAACCTTTCCTATTAATGGGAAATTTAGCACAGCTCAAGCCGCTATCTACGATATTGTATTGGCGGCACAGACGGCGGCGATTAACTGCATTTCTCCCGGCGTCACCTATGACCAAGCCAATAAGGCAACCATTGAGGTTATTACTCAAGGATTAGTGGAATTGGGGATTCTTAAAGGCGATGTAGAGCAGCTAATTACCGAGGGTGCTTACCGCGAATTTTATATGCATAGCGTCAGTCATTGGCTGGGCATGGATGTGCATGATGTGGGTGATTATAAAATTAGTAATCAATGGCGCGTCTATGAGGCGGGCATGCTATTAACCATTGAGCCCGGTATCTATATCGCCGCAGACAATCAAAATGTCGATAAAAAATGGCGCGGTATAGCCGTGCGAATCGAAGATGACATTCTTGTGACCAAAGCGGGTCGCGAGGTGTTAACCGATGGGGTCCCCAAGCAGCGTGATCAAATAGAGAGTCTGATGGCATGAGCCAACTAAAAGAACCCTATGATATTGCCATTATTGGCGGCGGCATGGTCGGCATTAGTCTGGCATTACTGCTGGCTCAGCAAAAACGCTGGAAGGTACTGGTTCTAGAATCTCAGTCAATTCAACAGGGAGAAATCCCTCAGTACAGCCCAAGCTTTGATGCCCGCTCGACCGCACTTTCATGGAGCAGTCGCTGTATTTTTGAAAAACTGGGTGTTTGGCAAAAAATTCAACAGCATGCTCAGTCTATTGCGACTATTCATGTCAGTGACCGCGGGCATGTGGGATTAACCCGACTGCAGGCGCAAGAGGCAGGGGTAGAAGCACTGGGCTATGTGGTCGAAAATAGTTGGCTGGGTTCAGTGTTAATGCAGCAGCTTGCTCAGACAGATATTGAGTTGATTGGCGATGCTAAAATACAGGCTATTCAGCCCAAAGCTGACTCAATGCAGTTAACCGCGACCCTTGAAAACCAAGAGGTTGAGATTAATACCCGACTGCTGGTGATTGCCGATGGCGCTGATTCATCCAGTGCAAAATTGTTGGGCATTCAGCCGCAGAAAAAGGATTATGGCCACAGCGCTATTATTGCCAATCTTAGTTTAGAAGCCGCCCATCAGGCGGTTGCCTACGAAAGGTTCACTGATCAGGGGCCTATGGCATTGTTGCCACTTGCAGACTATAAAAATACCCCGCGAAGCGCATTGGTTTGGACTCAGCCCAATCATCAAGCGCAAGAATTGATGGCGGCCGATGACAGTACATTCATTAACCAATTACAGGCGCGCTTTGGTGATCGCCTGGGTCAATTTAGTCAGGTAGGCGAGCGAATTAGCTATTCCCTTACCCAAACCCTGAGTGAAGAACAGGTGCGCAGACGCCTCGTTATTGCCGGCAATGCGGCCCATAGCCTTCATCCGGTTGCGGGCCAAGGGTTTAATCTATCGTTGCGCGATATGGAATCACTAGTCAACGGGCTTGCACGGCAACCCATGGATACAGATGTGGGGGCGCTTGAAACATTACTCAGCTATCAGGATCAGCGCACACAGGATCAACGCAATACACTGCTTTTTACTAACGGGCTTAGCAAGCTGTTTGGCCTTAGCTCGCCGGCAGTTGCACTGGGCCGAAATTCAGGCTTATTAATGATGGATTTAGTGCCATCTCTGCGCAATCAATTTGCCCATTTCGGGATGGGCACTCAGCAGTCAGGGGCCGATTATGTCTAGCCGCCTAAACTGCGATTTTGATGTTGTGATTGTTGGTGCCGGTGCCGTGGGTTCAGCAGCGGCTTGCCTGTTATCGCAGATCAATCATCAGGGGCAGTCGCCACTAAAAATAGCGCTGATTGAATCACAGCCTGCGCCGAATTTTACTGTCGAAAAAGTCGATCCACGAGTCGCCGCACTCACCGAAAAAACCCGCTCGATATTTCAGCAACTTGGTATTTGGGATGCAGTAAAAGCCAAGCGCGCCGCGGCCTATCAGGCGATGAATGTCTGGGATGCCGAAGGCACCGGAAGAATTACCTTTGACTGTCGTCAGGTTCAGCAACCCAACCTAGGGCATATTGTGGAAAACAGCGCATTGGTTTCATCGCTGATAGAGCATGTTGAGCAGCAGTCCAATATTGAATTATTTTGCCCATCAACCATTACAGATTATTTGCTTGACGAAGATGCCTTAAGTATCAGTCTTGATAGCGGTCAGACAGTCACTACCCAGTTATTAATCGCCGCCGATGGGGCAAATTCTGCCGTAAGAGAGCATTTTCAATTTGCTACCAAGCAATGGGATTATCAGCAAAAGGCCATAGTGACGACTATTTATACCGAGCAGTCGAATCAGAAAACTGCATGGCAGCGTTTTATGCCCACCGGCCCGCTGGCGCTTTTGCCCCTGGATGATATAGAGGGTGCTCATTGCTGTTCCATTGTTTGGTCTCAGGATACCGAAGAGGCCGAGCGCTTAATGGCTCTTGATGATGCGGCGTTTTGCCAAGCCCTGTCTCAGGCCAGCGAGCATTGCTTAGGCAAGATTTTAAAAACACAAGAGCGCCACCTGATTCCTCTGCGTCAATCCCATGCCATTGATTATGTGATGCCAAGAGTCGCGCTTTTGGGCGATGCGGCACACAGTATTCACCCCCTAGCTGGGCAGGGTGCTAATTTAGGGTTTTCAGATGCATTGGTTTTGGCAGAGGAAATTGCCAGTGCCTATAAGAGGCAACTGGATTTGGGCGACCTTTCCCTATTAAAGCGCTATCAGCGCCGCCGCAAGCCCGAAAATCTCGCCGCAATGGTGGCAATGGAAGGCTTTAAGCGTTTATTTGGCGCGCAAAATTCCACGCTTAGATTAGTTCGTAACTATGGATTGTCAGCAATCAATGGACTGGGCGCCATTAAAAATAATCTTATCAAGCAGGCTATGGGATTATAGCTCTCTCATTTTCCCTATTTCCCAAGTAAACACGACCCTTTTCAATATCACTTCGGTCGCTTAGGTACTAGTACTACTAGTACCTTTGGGCTACATACAAAGTATTACCTAGTCTCT
>JABBBH010000030.1 GCA_018607525.1 SAR92 clade bacterium | reverse complement strand
TATGCAAAAGATGAAGCCGCAAAGCATGGAATATCTCAGGTTAATGCCTCCCGCCTAGGCGGAGTTGTGGTGATTGGGCTCAGTCTATGTTTTCTCTTTAGTCGGTTTTTGATGGGCTATGAATTTGACGATATAGGTCCCCTAGGTATTCAAATGTGGGGTTGGGCAGCATTTTTATCTACCAGTCTTTTGGGTTTAATTGAAGATATTGATAACGACCTTCTTTCCCCAGCGCTTCGGCTAGCACTTTTGGTTTTGTTCTTTGGCATCACTTTTGTGATTTGGCCTGAGATTATCCCCAATAATATCGGCTATCAATACATAGATAATGTTATGTCACAGCCAATTACTGGCTGGGCTATATCGGTCGTATTCTGTGTTGGATTTATAAACGCGATAAATATGGCAGATGGCGCTAATGGTTTGGTGCCTGGTATTGTGTTTATCGCTTCGGTGATTTTCAATTCAGTAATGGGGGCAATGGTTTGGGAGATTCTATCTATTGTTAGTGGTGTTTTCCTGCTGTTTAATGTTATTTCTGGTCGCCTATTTTTGGGTGATGCAGGAGCCTACGGCTTGGGTTCTATTCTTGTATTAGCGGGTTTTTATGCAGTGAATACACATCGTATAAGTGTTGAGTTTGCCGCGGTGATGATGTGCTACCCCTGTGTTGAGGTGGTTATGTCAATGATTAGGCGCAGAATGGCAGGGCGCTCTATGTTTAAGCCCGACAATCATCATCTTCACAACTATATCCATGAGCAGCTAAAAACCAAAACAAGATCTCGTGTGGCGGCTAATTCATTTACCGGTCTTGTTATTGCCTGTGCAAGTACAGGAGTTGCCTTTGTTGGTTCATCTTGGGGATACTTAGAGGCTACAAGTAGTCAATGGGGCTGGGTATTTGTTGCTCAGGTGCTAGTATACTTGTTGAGTTACTGGGGCTTATCTAGGCCAGTAAGGCAAGTGGTTACTCCCTAGTTAGACAATTTACATCACTTATCCATTCCATCTAATACTAAAGTACTAGTACTTTTATACTGTTGTGATGTTTTCTAAGATGGCTATAATTTCAAGTTCAACAAATGAACGCACTGTAATTAAAGGTTTATTTGAATGGCTATTATTTTTTAGGGACCTGTTGTGCGCAGGTCCTGCGGTAGCCTGCCTAATGACTTCTTAATTTACCTATCTTGATCTCCTATGACAAACGATGAACTTGAGTACAGAGTACTTAAGTGGCTTCAGAATAACCCTAATGTAACTCAGCGCCAATTGGCATCTGAGCTTGGCGTAAGCTTGGGTAAGGTTAACTTCCTTTTGAAGTCTTTAACTCAGGCGGGTTGGGTGAAGTTGGAGAATTTTAAGCGCTCAGACAACAAGATGGGTTATGCCTATTTGTTAACACCTTCGGGTTTAATGGAAATGGCTAAGATTACCCGTTCCTTTCTGGAGCGAAAAGAGGTTGAATACCAACAGCTAAACAATGAGATTCAGCAGTTGCGGGCTGAAGTTAAAAAATTCTAGTAAAATCTTTGATTAAGAGATAAATAAACCCTATGCCTGATTATGATATTTACGCCATTGGTGCTGCTTTAGTTGATACCGAAGTAGAGGTTTCCGATAGCTTCCTCACCGAGCATTCAATTGACAAGGGCGTGATGACTTTAGTTGAGCAGCCACGCCAAGCCAAATTAATTAGTAGCCTTAAAAAAAATGATTCAACGCTTTTTAGGCAAAGCGGTGGATCTGCCTGTAACTCAGTGGTGGCGGCAGCGCAATTAGGTTCTAAAACCTACTTTGGTGGCAAGATAGCCGATGATGATGATGGTAGGCTTTATGCCGATGATCTGACCCAGGCAGGGGTTTCACACGCCTTCTCGCCGGCAGATCAGGGCGTAACCGGAAAATGTTTGGTCATGGTCACCTTAGATGCTGAGCGAACCATGAATACCTATTTGGGTGTCAGTGATGAATTCGCAGAAACTGAAATTAATCAGTCTGCTTTAGCTAGCGCTGATTGGTTTTATGTTGAGGGCTATCTGCAGACGGATGATCGTCGAACAGCTGTGGTTAAGTCAGCGGTTGAATTTGCCAAGCAACAGGGAGTAAAGGTTGGTTTGAGTCTTTCCGACCCGTTTGTTGCGCAGCTATTTGCCGGTAATCTAAAGGCAGTGATTGGTGATGGTGTCGATCTTATCTTTTGCAATAAAGATGAAGCGCTGGCCTTTACAAACACCGATACCATTAATCAGGCAGCAAAAGAATTAAAGGCCTATGCAACAACCTTTGTGATTACCGATGGAGCAAACGGCGCTACAGTTTTTGATGGTGATAGTCTTTCACAGGTGCCGGGAGTTAAAGCCAAGGCGATTGATACTAATGGTGCGGGTGATATGTTTGCAGGTGCATTTTTATATGCAATTACCTCAGGTAAAAGTTATCAAAGGGCTGCGGAACTAGCTAATCAAGCAGCAGCAAAGGTGGTCGAGCGCTTTGGCCCTAGGCTTGAGAAGGCGTATTTTGATTCGCTTAAAATTAATTAGTTCAGCCATTTTGAACCAATTTAGATACAATGCAGTCCAATATAAGAACCTAATTAAAGAATAAACTATGTGTGGAATTGTAGGTGCGGTCGCAGAGCGGCCTATCACTGGAATATTAATTGAGGGCCTTAAGCGGCTTGAATATCGTGGTTATGATTCTGCGGGCGTTGCTGTACTTGACAGTAATGGTGATACCACCTGTGTTAAAAGGGAAGGTAAGGTAGAGGCGCTAGCGGCGGCTATCAAACAGCAGGCTCCTTTGGGCACTACAGGTATTGCCCATACGCGCTGGGCCACTCATGGTGTTCCCTCAGAGCGCAATGCCCATCCGCATCAGTCCGGTAATCGTTTTTCGGTGGTACACAACGGCATTATTGAAAATCACCAAGAACTTCGTGCGACTTTAACTGCTGATGGCTATGTCTTTGCCTCGGATACAGATACTGAAGTTATAGTCCACCTTATTCATAAGCTATCCGCTGAGCATCTTAGTTTACGGTCTACCGTTTTTGCGGCTAGCCAGAAACTAGTGGGTGCCTACGGCATGGTTGTAGTAGATAGCCAGTCTCCTGACGAACTAGTTGTGGCTCGCTCTGGTAGTCCGCTAGTGATTGGTTATGGTGTGGGTGAGCACTTTGTGGCCTCAGATCAGCTAGCCCTTTTGCCAGTAACGCAGCGTTTT